>CAYHTX010000001.1:0-25808 GCA_964359615.1 uncultured Gammaproteobacteria bacterium
GGAGCACGCTAAAGATATACGCCGCGAGAACACCAGTCGCAATTAGGACCGACATGTTGAGCTTGCGGGCTTTGAGCGAATAATAGGTGCCGGTCATAAAAATCGAACCTGACCAGAAAACGACCGGCGTCGTCAGGATAAATAAAATCCAATTCACCGGTATCGGCGCCGGTAGATTGAGTTTGAAAAAATTGATGCCAACCGGCGAATAAAGAAAAATCGGAATGGACAGAACGAGCGCGATCAAAAATCGCCGGCGCATGTCGGCCTCCATTGCTTTGGCCATGCTCGGGTCGGTCATGGCAGACTCGTGATCCATATGACTTACTTGGCTTATGGTATGGCCTGCATGCTCATCATGCTTTACATTTTTTTTTCCATGATACTCATACTGTTTGGCATCGTTCTCGCAACCGCAGTCCACAGCCAGTTTTTCCGCCGTGCAAGCCATACACTCGCGACCACAAGGGCAGTTACCCTGCGGTGCGTTCTTGTTCACCTGGTCAGGTTTATGATTATCCATACAGATATTTATACACGACCTGGCTTTGGTCAATAATATTTTGGAGTACTGGCCGATTTTCCTCAAGTGAGTGGGAAACGGTCGGAAAAATATAGTGGCACTGGACGGGTGCGTCGCGGTGCGTCGTCGGCAAGACATAGTGGTCGTCGAGTCTTTTTAATGACTCTTCCGATGTGCGTAGTTCGAGAATGGCGCGATTGCTGAACGGCACGGTCGGCTCACGGTGTTTTTTGGCCGGAAACAAAAATTCTTTGACCGTGCGGCCGCTTTTCATTTCAATGAAGCGGAAACGGCCAGATTCGGCGCGTGAGAGTGACACAACCGCGGTCGCAAGGAGGTGTTCAAAAATTTTTTGTTTATCCTTTTTGGTTCGCGGCGATGCAGTCAAAAGGTCGGTAGTCACTTCTTTAAGAAGCGGCAGGCGGCGGTTTACGCGCGCGATGTACTCGAACGAATCCTTGAGCTTCTCGGTCGAGTCTTCAAGTTCTTTGAGCGCCTTGGCCTTTGCCAGTTCGCGCTTGGTGATGTCGCGCCGGTGGAGAATATACACGACGCCCGCAATCGCGATCATGAGAGCGGTGGATCCTGATTGCGCATACGGACTTTGCATGCCAAACACATGGCCGGCAAAGATGTGCGGCTGCACGATGAGCGCGATAACAAGCAAAGCATAAATCGTATACGCGATCGGCGACATATTCCTTCGGCATTTATTTTTTATCTCCGTGTCCGCCATGATCCTCCCCATGTCCCTTGTGCATAAAGATATGCATGAGTGGACACAGGAGGAGAAGCAGATACGGCGCCACTGAAAAGACATGCGAGCGGTGGTCGCGCAACAGGAACACCAGGCCCGCGATGCCGATCACGAAAACAATCCACCAGGTTTTGGTTGAAAAAGTATTATCCTGTTCCATATAATTTTTGGTTACTTTGTTGCCCCCTCGAGACTGGCATTATGCATCCAGGCAATATACGCGCCGGCGATGCCAGACCAGAACGCGATCGAAATGCCGCCGATGATCCAGCTCCCAAATCCGACCCAGGTGAAACCCGGCAGAAGTTCAAAAAGCGAGTGGTGGAGTTCGGCCATACTGCCCGAAAGCGTTGTCCCGTAGAGAAGACACACGGTGTACGCGATTTCGCCGCCGAGCACGCATAGCCCAGCGTATTTTTTGATAGATAATTTTCCCATATAAAAGGAAGTCAGATTAAATGAGATTCTTTTTCTTTTCCTCAAATTCCTGGTTGTTGATTTCACCTTTTGCGTATCGTTCCTTCAGGATATCGAGTGGCTTTTTTTCTACGCCACCGGCGCCCCGTGATTGATTCATAAGCCACCTTATGAGGAGGACGATGCCAAAGATAATGAGGCCCCACCAGAGGATCATCATAAGAGAACCAAGCCAGCTAAAACCGGTTAATCCAGTGTTCATCATATTGGTCGGGTTAGTCCACTGATTAAATCCACGAGAAGACGGCCAGCCGCCGAACATCATGTTCATCATCGGCATAAAACCAATGCTCCCAGTGGGTATGACCGCCTCAGGATCGCAGCCGCTCAAGCGCTTACCCATGACGACATGCATCTCTTCTTCACCCTCTTCACCCATCATCCGCTCCATCATGGTATTCATCGCTTCGTGCGAATCGCCGAGCATGGTCCCCATGTAGTATTCACCAAGCGATCCAAAATCGTCATCCGACAATTTCTCGCACGTTGTTTCGTTTGCCCGAAGCGCTTCGGAAATAACTTTTCCCTCAGCCTCTTCTCGCGCGGTGTGGCCGTCAGCTTTGATCACGCTTCGATTCGTTCCCCCCATCATGCCCTGGGCCATCGCGGAGTCGGGAATCACGCCAAGCACAGCCAGACTTATGAGCGCGACAAATAGCATGTTTTTCATATTTGTTTTGCAAGATTAATGATTGAATGTACGATCGCATCAACTTCAGCCGGCTTATTTCCCAAATCGACCGTTGGGAAAAATTGCGTAAGCACAGTTGGCCGCATGCCGGAGATGACTGTTTGACCGCCCTCTGTATACACATTGATTTTACATGGCATACAAAGACCAATTTTTGCGTCAGCCTCGAGAAACGCGCTCGCGTACTTGGCATTGCAAAATTCGATAATTTTGAACGGTCCGCGCGTAAATCCTTTCTCCGCCAGAGCCGCCTGCACATCGTGGACGTACAGCACACGCATTCCCGCCTTGGCAATTTCTTTCTCTACGGCTTCAACGGCGATGGCAAAATTTTTAGTTGTGGTCACGGTATAGTCAAATTCCATAATAATTCACCTCCTTTTTTATTATTGTACTTTAAATTCCAACATCATCCCGGCTTCCAGGTGTTCGCTAATATGGCAGTGCGCCATCCAGCGGCCGGGATTGGTCATGTCAACCAGAACTTCCACCGTGTCGCCGGTTTGGATAAGGGTGGTATCTTTCCAGACGAGATTGTTATTTGGCACGCCATTGGTTGATAGCACTAGGAAACGCTGCCCATGAAAGTGAATTGGGTGTTGCATCGGGTGCAAGGACTTCGGGTCATTAAAAATTTTGATCTTCACTTTGTCGCCAACCGCAAAATTCCAATCAATATCTTCATTGATGTTTCCGGTTTTATTGTCCTTCATTTGCCACACCAGTGTGTCTTTGGTCGAATTGGCGTTCATCATGTCCATATCGTCTTCCCATTCGATCTTCTCCACCTCTCCCATGTTCATCATGGTGTCCGACATCGCGCTGCCACCATGCATCATGTGCATGCCGCTACCCGCGCCCATCATTTGCTTCATTTGAATGCCAAGCGTAATGCTTTTGTCAGGCGTTTTGACAAAGTATTCCCGGTACGGATCAATGCTTGCAATCGTGTCTTTGTTTTCCCGGAGCGTCTGAAATGCTTTCACAAAAGAAATTTCTTTTTCTGTGTTCTCGGCGAATATGGAGCCGAGTTCATACGTTTTGTCTGGGGTTGAATGGATGAGCGTATATTCACCTTTGTCAGAAAAATAGACATCAACTATTGCCCGCTCTGATGGCCCGAGGAGAACCGAATCCACAAATGTCTCACGCTCGTATTTGCCATTGTCGCCACCGACCAGTTTCATTTGTGCATCCGTAATCCATACGTTGAAGACGCGCGTGTTGGCCGAGTTGGTGAAAACAAAGCGCACGACATCGGATTTGTTCACTCGAAGCGTATAATCAGTCTCGCCATTCACAAGCATGACATTCCCAAACCGACCCATAAGGGCGTGCGTCGCGATATCTTTATCAAATGGCGTTTGGCCATTTTCGAGATAGAGATCATCGAGAAAGAGGTATTCGGTGCGGTTCACAGGCGAGTAGTAATTCGGATCATCCGGCATAACGACATAGTTTCCGTACATGCCCAACTCCTGCGCATAATCTTCGCGAATGTGCGGGTGGTACCAATAAACGCCCTCGTCCGGAAATTTTATTTTGTAGGTAAATGATTCTCCCGACTTGATTTCCTTTTGCGTCACATCCGGCACGCCATCAAATTCATTGGCGAGCCGCACGCCGTGCGAGTGAATTGTGGTCGGTACGTCAATGTTATTCGTAAACTTCAATGTTATCTCTGCCCCCTTTGGCGCGCGGATAAGCGGCCCCGGGATCGAGCCATTGTAGGCGAGCATGCGAATCTCGCGGTTGCCAATGGTTTTTTTCACGGCCTCGGCCGTCATCTCGTAGGTGTCGCCGTCGTTGAGGTCAACAATCGGCATTGGTTTGGCTTCTGGGAGAGAAGCTGCGTCGGTTATTGCATTTTGCGTTCGTTTCACGTCCGAAAAGTCGTTTTGAGAGCGCAAGGCAAACAAAACAAGAACAATAATGAGGGCGAGGCAACAGAAAATTGTATAGAAAATTTTTTTGTTCATACCGGAATAATTACCCGTCCTTTTTAGACAATGTATAAACTTTCATGACCTCCTTCACGGCCTTGCCATGCGCGCCGGATTTCATCTGCTCGACAACATGGGTATTCAGGTGATTTTCAAGCATCGCGTCCTCAAAGCTTGACACGGCTTTCTTGACCGCGCTCGCCTGGGTGATGATATCCACGCAGTACTCGCCTTTCTCGACCATGTTCTGCAAGCCTCGAACCTGCCCCTCGATAATTTTGAGGCGCTTCAGGAGTTTTTTTTGCACGTTTGGTTTCATATATATCATAGTATACCCCCCTAGGGTATACTAGTCAATCAATCATAGCTGTGTATAGCTGCTATGTGATTTCTATTTCTTCCATTACTGCCCAGGCACATGGTGATCAACGCCGATGTAGGCGTCAATGAATTGTTTGATCACCTCGGCATCAATGGTTTGAAGTTTCAGCATCCGCGTCCAGGCAGTGAGGATAATGGGGAAGTCCATGCCTGAATATGGTTCCAATATGATGCTTTTTCCTTTGATATAGTATGGATTCACTATTTCTTCCAGTGCTTGAATCGTGCTCGATGTCACTTGCACCGGATCATAATGGACAATGACTCCGCCGTCTTCCAGATTGTGCACCTGCATTTCGTCGGGTATTTGCGTATCGGTAACGCCCCAGGACGCTTTCACACCGTGCGGACCGGAGGTCGGCGGTTTGGAGTTGTATAATTCGTGCGAGTCGGTCAGCGACGTCAGGTGACGATTGCCTTGGTTGGCAACTGCGTCACCCGGTCGCGGGCGGGTGACAGACCATACGATGGGGCCGACAATGAGCGCCGTGGGTATGATGATGATCAGAAACCCGGTCAATTTTTTGCTTGAAGGCTGTTTCATAGAGAAAATCTTTAGCGCAGCGCCGCGTCAATCGTGGCCTTGATCTGCGCGTATGGGAGAGCGCCGGAGATAAGCTGCGCATTCCCGTCTTTGTCAATAAGAAACGACCCGGGCGTGCCATTGACGCCCGCGGCTGCGCCGCCGTTCATGTCAGCGGCAACGCGCGCCGCGTATTTGCCGCTGTCCAAACAATTTTTGAATTTGCTTTCACTTAGACCAAGTTCTTTGGCGAGTGGCACCAGCGCGTCAAGCGCAAAACCCGTGCCGTTTGCCGCGGTGCGCTCAAAGATGGCGTCAGTATACTTCCAAAAAGCATCATTGCCGCCGAGTTCAGCCGCGCATTCGGATGCCTCGGCCTCTTTTTGCGCATTGGCATGGAAGGACAAGGGGAAATGGCGATACACCCATTTTACCTGTCCTTTATACTCATCCATCATCTGGAGCATGCTTGGGTGGAATCGCTTGCAGAACGGACATTCAAAATCCGAGTATTCGATCCAGGTCAGTTCGGCATTTTTATCGCCACGCACATGATCCTCTTTCGTGACTGGCGGCACAGCCCCGGTCGGCGCCTGAGTCGGCGGAATTTGAGCTGCCGCGAGCGGCCGAGCTCCAGCATTTGCTCCGTCCGAAACGGCTTTGGCCGTGATGCCGCCTTTTAACACGATTGAAAGGAGAACAAAAAAGCCAATGGTGCAAAGAACAAGCACCGCGCCAATCATACCAAGCCCGAACACCATTTTGGGCGGCAATTGATTGAAAACACTTTTGTTATTGACAACTGGATCGAAATCAGGGTCATTGAGACGTGTTGTTTGATTGTCCATACGATTTTTAAGAAAATAGTGAATAGAGATGAAGGTATAGAGATAAGTTCTACATAGGCAAAAGAACGATTACAATTCCGCGCTAATGCGCGCGAAGGCGATAAAGAGCAAAGTAAACACGGCAGTCATGATAACTGGCGCGATGTCAGAGAGATAATTTCTTTTGTCTGGCCGAAAGCCTTTGAGGAGAAGCGAGTTAGAGACGACCGACACTGAACTAAACGCCATGGCGAGTCCGGCGAGTTCCGGCCGAAGCACAATGCCAAGGCCGATCAGCATACGCGCCGCGATCGGGATGCCGACCACGTTGTAGAACAGGGCAAAAAACATGTTCTGTTTTATTTTCCCCATAGTCTCCCGGCTCAACTGTATGGCGTGGACCACATCGCGGAGGTCATTCTTCACGAGCACAATGTCTCCAGCCTCCATAGCGACATCGGTGCCGCCGCCCATGGCAATGCCGACGTCGGCCTGTGCCAGTGCCGGACTGTCGTTGATGCCATCGCCGACCATGGCGACCCGCATCCCCTTTTCCTGCAATTTTTTGACTTCTTTTTCTTTATCCTGCGGGAGCACATCGGCGAGCACGTTCGTGATGCCAACTTCTTTCGCAATCGCGGCTGCGGTTCGGGCATTGTCGCCGGTGATCATGTAGGTCGCGATGCCCATCTGTTGGAGCGATTTGACCGCGGCGACGCTAGTATCTTTCAGCGTATCGGCGACTGCGATGATGCCGAGGATATTTTTATCGTCAGAGAGAATTACGGCTGTTTTTCCGGCGTCCTCCAGTTTCCGCAACTGTTCTTCAACCGGTGTTGTGTCAAATCCTTCGCGCGCCATCAGTTTCCGGTTGCCAAGCGCATATTTTTGTCCATCAATCATTCCCTCAACTCCATGCCCTGGCACCGCCTGAAATCCAACGACTGGCAGGAGCGTAAGTCCGTCAGTTTTCGCTCGCTTCACAATCGCCTCGGCCAGCGGATGCTCTGACGTATTTTCAAGCGATGCGGTGATTTGTAAAAAATTCAACTGGTTTCTATTTTCTATCACATCGGTCACTTCCGGCTCACCCTTCGTGAGCGTTCCGGTCTTGTCAAAGACGACGGCCTGAATTTTCGCCGTCGCCTCGAGCGGTTCGCCGCCTTTAATCAGTATCCCGTATTCGGCGCCCTTGCCGGTGCCAACCATGACTGCCGTCGGCGTGCCGAGGCCCAGGGCGCAGGGGCAGGCAATCACAATAACGGAAACAAATGCCAGAAGCGCAAAGGTCACTGTCTCACCCAAAACAAAGTACCAGATGAGGAAGGTAAGAATGGCAATACCGATGACCGCTGGCACGAACCAGGCCGAGATCCGATCCGCGTACGCTTGGATCGGCGCTTTGGAGCCTTGCGCGTCTTCGACGAGACGGATGATTTGCGCGAGCATGGTATCGGCGCCGACCTTGGTCGCCCGGAATTCAAAACTACCGTTTTTGTTGATCGTGGCGCCAACCACTGTGTCACCAGTCTTTTTTTCAACCGGAATGCTTTCGCCCGTCACCATTGATTCATCAACTGCGGATAAGCCGTCAGTTACTATTCCGTCAACCGGAATTTTTTCACCCGGCCGCACAATCACAACGTCGCCCGCCACGACTTCTTCGACCGGAATATCAGTTGTGGTATAGCCGCGGCGCACGCGAGCAATTTTTGCCTGGAGTCCCATCAGTTTTCGGATCGCATCACTCGTCTGCCCCTTGGCGCGCGCCTCGAGCCACTTGCCCATGAGGACAAAGGTGATAAGAAAGACGCCGATCTCAAAGTAGAGATTCGGAATTTTCTCTCCCATCGGCGCTATGATTGATCCCGTGAACAGCGCATAACTGATGAATTCATAGAGACTGTAGAAGAAGGCGGTCGAGGTGCCGATCGCGATCAGACTGTCCATGTTGAACGTCTTCATCTTGAGACTCGACCACATCCCGCGGTAGAATCCGGCGCCGAGAATGAATTGCACAGGGAGCGCGAAAAGGAGCGACGCAAGTCCCATGCGCGGCATGATGGATTCTCGAAACGGCAGCACCGTTAAAAAATCCAACAGCATAAAATACACAAGCGGGATGCTAAAGACAACGCCGGCTAAAAATTTATTCCGGTACGCCAAAATTTCGATAGTCCGGCGTTTGCGTTCTGCTTCACGGTCTTTCTCATCGGCAATTTCCGCTCTGTATCCTGCCGCTTTGACCGCCTCTTTAATTTTTTCTTCATCCGCGAGGCTCGCATCATACACGACCCGCGCCTTTTCAGCGCTGACATTCACGTTCACTTCTTTGACGCCTGCCACTTTTTTTACTTTGCGCTCGATAAGCGCGGCGCATGAGGCGCAGTGCATGCCATAGATGTTAAATTGTGCACGAGTGTCGGCGGTCATACTTTTTGAACGCGATAATTGTCGAGCGCCTGAACTTCTTCAGTGAATTTGGCAAAATCAAAGGTTTCATCATGTTCGATCACTCCTTCACCAGTCGCCGCATTCACGGTGCATGATGCTACCCCGGGCAATTCACTCGCCACGTCTTCAATGAGCGTTTTACATGAAGCACAGTGCATGCCGGTGATTTTTATATTCGTTTGCATAAAGTTTGCAGATCAAGACTAAGATTGAGTTCGAGATTGATTTAATACTTATGGCATTACGCTGATGACAACACGGTGAAACTGCCGCGCACCATGCCCATGGAACAGCTAAACTGCACCTCGCCCGATTTTTGCGGCGTAAAGGCAATGATATTTTTCCCAGGTTTGAGGAGTTGTTGAATGCCAAGTTCGCGCGAAACCATGACACTGGTACAGCCGGTGGCGTTGTCGCCGTCAATTTCCCAGCGCACCGGAACGCCAACTTGAAGCGTAAAATGATTCGGCTCGTAGCCGGCGTAACCAATGCCCATGCTGATCACTTGCGTATTGCCGTCCATGATGATTTTTTCGCTTTCAGATCCGCCGGACGCGATCGTCGGCGCAGTACCGAATGACGGAAACGAGACCGGATATCCGGCAATGGCGAGTCCGTTTTGGATATTCCAGAGGCCGAGAATAATGACGAGCGCGCCGGAAAATTGCAGAAAAAATGTTCCGGCTTTGCCTTTGAGCGAACTCGACGCCAGTCCGAGCGCGACCAGCGCCGGCGCTGTGCCAAGCGCGAATGCGAGCATGGTCATGGCCCCGGTCGTGAAACTCCCGGCCGTAAGAGCATAGAGTTGCAAGGCCTGGGTAAATCCGCAGGGCAGGAAAAACGTCGCGGCGCCAAGTCCGAATGACGCGAGCGGATGATCGTGATGCTCGGCATCCATGATGCGGTGGGAGAGCCATTTTGGCAGGCGCGGGAGGAGTGATTTCATCCAGCCCGGCGCAATTCCCAAAATATCCAACCCCATAATGAGCATAAACACTGCCGCGGCGATGGTGATAAGCGCAGTCACCAGCGGAGACGGGGTAAGGAGCGCGCCGACCACGCCGAGAAGCCCGCCGAGGATCGTGTACCCGGCCACGCGCCCGGCGATAAAGAGCATGACAGGCCGGAGTCGCGCTACCCGGCCAGCCGCCGGATACCGCTCATTGAATTTGGCCGCGGCCGAGAGCAGGAGTCCGCCGGTCACCGCAATGCACGAAGAACTGGCGGCCACGAGTCCGACCAGAAAAACCGCGCCAAAACTGGTGGCGGCGCCCACAGCGAAGCTGGTTTTGAGAAGCCCGAGCGCGGAAAACAATTTTCCGATGAGGAGAACCAGCGCGAAGAGGCCGACGAGCCGCCACAGCGACGGCCGGATTGCTCGAGCCATCAGACGTTCCGCTGCCGCACCCTTGTTTGTTTTCTTTCGAACGCGATACTTGTCATCGCCAAGTGCGGCCTGGAGTTCCGCGAGTGTTGGCACGCTGCCCTCGATCATGAGTTCGGCCGTGCCGGTTCCGGCATTCACATTCACTTTTTGAATCCCAGGCAATTTTTTCCATTTTCGCTCAACCGTAATCTCACAGCTCCGGCAGGTCATGCCGTCGATCCCAACGCTCATCGTGGCGCAGGACGGCGTGGGTGACGCCGGAATCGGCTCGAGATAAAAGCCGTGCCGCTGAAGATCATCGCTTATTTTTTTGAGATCAAGCGGCGTGGCGCTCACGATTCGCATGAGCCGCTTGCCGAGATTCACGTCCACCCGCTCGATACCCGGGATTGGCGCGAGGAGTGAACGCAATCGCTGCTCGGCCGCGGCGTCCGTAAGCGCCGCAACCGAACATTTATAGATGCAAGGTTCAGATGATTGATTCATAATAATTCATTTTCAGTTATTAACAAAAAAGCCTCATACCCACAAACGCTGCTTCCATCAAAGAGAAAACAGCCGGGTATTAGGCGTACAATTTTGGCTGAAGGATACCGTCTGAAAAAAGCGGTAAAAGATAATTGTAGCGTCTCGCATCGCGCCAGCCTCTCGCGTAAAACAAAAACCGGCTGACCGCTCGAGGCATCGCAGACAAATGATTGAACACCACAAACACAACAACCGCCGCAAGGATAATCAAAATCCAGCCGCTGCCATTGACGGCAAGCGTCGCCGCGATCATGCTCTGCCAGACAGCCACGTGCTCACTCAAGTCCATCCCGCAATTCTGCCCCGGAATGCAGTCAGGTGTCATGTGGTGCGACCCAGTCATATTCATGCGGCTCTGCATGATCGGGTTGGCGCAGTCGAATATGCCCGCATAGACGAGCGTCGCAAATGCGAGGAGCGTTAAAGTGCTGAGGATGAAGGATGAATGTTTTGCCCGATTCATAAATACGTCCACGCGTATAACATCTCACAGTATAGCGCAGTCCATGAAAAAGGCAAGTACCGGGTATTCCACATAGAGTCATCCTGTCACTTTCATATCGTTGTCATATATATAGTATACGCACACGATGATACGACATCCGCGGAGGGAAGAGAAAAAAACACGCGCATTATATCAACGACCCGGAAACAAACAGACTGAGGAAGATCCCGGCATCTACTCTCGTCCATTTCATGCTGATGAAATAAATTTTTCGCACCGCTTCTCGCGGCAGCACGAAAAGTTATGCACAGCTCGACCCTTGAAAGTATTCCATTTGCAAAAAATATGCTTTATACTATCTTCAGGGTCGATAGTCCTGACAAAAAAAATATTTTGAAGGACAAAAAACTTTTTAC
Organism: uncultured Gammaproteobacteria bacterium; assembly: GCA_964359615.1. Lineage (GTDB taxonomy): Bacteria > Patescibacteriota > Patescibacteriia > Magasanikbacterales > UBA922 > CAYHTX01. Next base: position 11,353 of record CAYHTX010000001.1, read on the forward strand.
ACTCATGCTTGTCGTGTAAAAAGTTTCTCGCATCATGATCGTGATTGCGCGGTGCATCCCGCACACGCGCAGACCATTTGGTATACACCATGGTTATATCAAAACACGTTCATGATGAATAACTCATCATGAGAGGAGGTGCACAATATGCCAAAGAAACGCAAAGCCGCAAAGAAGAAAGGCGGCAAACGGAAAGCCGCCAAGCGCAAAGGCGGAAAGAAGAGAAAAGGTGGTAAGAAGAAAAGATAAATTCTTCGAAAATTCCCCGGTGATACCGGGGGATTTTTATCTTATTCTAGCGTTAAACTCGTCTGCCGCGGCTGCCCACGACCCTCCCCCTCGCCAAACACTTTAACGACCCCGAAGACTCCATCATACCCCGGCTCGATGACAATGTTCCCCGCTCGCACCCGTTTTACGGCTTCGGCAATCTGGGGCGATGACGCTCGCGCAATGGCGGCACAATCCGCATGGAGCAGAATAAAAAATTCATTGCCGACGTTTTTTATGAGCGCGTCATAGGCCTCTTTCACTCGCTTCGACTGAACGCCACAGCCCAGTGTATCAGAAAGAATTTCCGGCAGCGGCACAAGGCTTTTGTACGGAATTTTCCTTCCGTGGCGCGCCGCATCGCGTGAGCGATCGGCGAGGTCGTTCACGCGATGCATGACGCCAACGACAAGCGGCTTCTTACACTTCGGGCACATGCCGCCGCGCCGTTTTGTTTCCTCCGGTTCGCAAAAAAATTTGCAGAGCCGGTGGCCATCGAGATGATATTTTCCCTCTTCTGGATAAAATTCAATCGTATATAAAAATTTTTCTTTATCTCCTTCGCGCAGAATTCGCATGATCTCGTCATAGGTGATGTCGCGTTCGTTCGAAAACTGCATCACATTTGCCTCCATCCCAAGCTTCTGCGGACTATGGGCGTCAGAGTTCGAAATGAGCGTAATCGTGTCGAGGGCTGACCAGCGCCAGTTCATGAGGGGATCGCTCGAGAGACCGGTTTCGATCGCAAAAATATGCGGCGTTAATTCCTCGAAACACTCTTCCATGGTGTTATAGCCGCCACGCGAGCCAAAAATGCCGAACCAGGGCGTCCAGGCATGCGCCGGGATCATGACCATGCGCGGGTCAGCCTCGAGCATGAGTTCCAAAATCTGCTTTGAGGTGAGGCCGAGAATCGGACGACCGTCAGCTCGGATATTGAAACCCCGATCTTCGAGCTCTTTATTGAACTTCGCTGCAACCTCGAGTGTCGGCGCAAAGAGCAAGTGATGCACGCGCCTGGTCGCGGCCCCGTGTTTTTTGATCGAGGCGACTTCAGTGCCAATCATAAATCGCGTCGGACTCGAGCCGTCTCTGAGTTTGTACATGCCTTCATTCTCTGGAACGAGCCACTCAGTCATATGCTCGAACCACTTGGGATGCGTGAAATCCCCGGTGACCGCAATCTGAATCCCGCGAATTTCGCAGGTCTTCGCAATGTTCGGCAGCACGAGATCTTTCGAGCACGCCCGAGAATAGCGCGAGTGGATATGGAGGTCGAGAATTTGTTCGATCATATAGTGGTTCACGGGTGTAGAGAGTAGTATCTCACTCTCCATCCGCCTTGACAATCCTGACGAACCTGCGTACTATCAACTACCGATGCTTATCACCGCATGCCTCCTGAAGCCGCTTCGTGAGACATGCCGTGAGGAAGCGACTGTTCGTGCGCTGAGTCGCGGCACTCCCTACGGGGAGGACTGAAAAACTGAATAGCCCACACGTCGGCCTGCAAGGGGCAGGCGGACATACACGTCATGTGTTTCTCAGAATCGCGTCGGTGTGACGCGCGGACGGCAACCCATTGAACCAGTAATTGCCGTTCGTTAGATTATATGTGGTCAGCGGTCAGGTCCCGAGACCACAAAAGGATCACTGGTTCCGCCTGCCCTAGACAGATCTGGATGCCAGACTGGAGAGAGCAAACGACACAAGGGGACAGGGGGCTGGGGAGCAGAGCATCGCTCCCCGCCCCGCCCAACTTACCAGACTTCAAAAGAGCCCTACAAGATTATTGTGGGGCTCTTTTTCCTATAACACTTTCTCACGGCATCACCTGGCATTTTTCAGGACGTATGTCTTCAATGTTTCTGCCGTGTTATAGTCGCGATAATTCACCCCATTCGTGTGATACGGTAACTCCGCACCCGAGAATAACACGTCCACCTTCCCATCACTGTTGAAATCCGCCATCGCCACCCCGCCTTCGGCCACATATTTCGGCCGGCCGGAAAGAAAGCCGAGGCCGCTCGGGAGCGAACCGCTAAAACTCGCGAGATATTCGCTCGGGTGGACTGCCGTAAAAGTGCGATTGCCATTATTCACGAAGATCACATCTTCATAGACATACGGATTATCCGTCACGGTGTAATCTCGATGATGGCCTTGTACAAACACTTCCGGATAGCCGTCGCCGGTCAAATCCCCGACCGCGATGCTCGGCCAATCGAGGTTGCCCGGCCCGCCGTTCGTCGTCCCATCCGGATCCTGCGGCCCGGTGTTCTCCCAGATCTCAAAATTTTTACCAGTCCCGTTCACGTTAAATAGGACCGCAAAATCATAGTGTTGGCCATTTTTTCCAGGTTCCCCGCTTTGTCCGGTCGAGGAGCCGGCAATAATCACGTCATTCTTACCGTCGCGGTCAAGGTCCGCAATCGCCATCTGGGCGTTGTCCATCCCGTGACAAGAATTGATGTCCGTACGCACTGATTCTGAAACTTTGAGGCCATAGGCAGAAATGACCGAGAGCGCCGGTGGAGCAAACCCGCTACTCCCACCCAAATTCGCATGCGTCTGTCCATACATGAGACGTTCACCGCTTGTGATCGTTGCGCCACTGCCACAACTATGAGAACCAAACAAGATGTTCGAGTTGCCGCCAACTGCAATCTCCGGATAACCGTCGCCGGTCAAATCCCCTGCGGCAATCGTGCCGCCGTAAGTGATGCGGTGCGAGAAATCACGCTGATGTGCGTCCCAAAGATTTGTGCTCGTGTTCCAGGCATACCACAGTCCACCGTTTTCACCGCCATCAGAATTGAACACCAGGTCATCCCGACCATCACGATTCACATCCGCCGCCGCGAGCCCGAGCGAGGTGCTGTTATTTGCGAAGTCGAGTTCGTATTTCGTGAAATTCCAGCTGCCATTATTCATGAAGCTCGCAATATTGCCACCGTTCCGCATCTCGACGGCAAAATCTTTTCGTCCGTCTCCATTGAAGTCGCCCACAGCGAGCGTCGCCCCGCGGTTGCCGTTTTCGTTCGAGAGGGTTTGCTGTAGTTCAAAACGGATCGCGCCGCTCAGCGACGAGACATTGCGATAGAGCCGCAGTTCCTCGCTCCCGCCCCCGGGGTTATCTGAAGAATGATACATGGTCCGAAAGTGTCCGATCGCGACCACATCCGTGTCCCCATCGCCGTCAAAATCGGCTGTGCCAAAAGAGCCGCCGTACATGCCGGGGATGCCGTGATTATCTTCGCGCGTGAGCGTGAGCGTAGTATTCGGTGCTGTGACCGGGGTTGCTGCTGGCGGGGCAGTCACAGGTGCCTCAGGCGGAGCGGGAGCGGGAGTCGGTTCGACGACCGGCGTCACAACACCGCCGACCTGATACGCACCGATGTCATAGCTCTTTCCAACCCGGCTGACGCCATCTTTATCTGCGACTACGGTAGTGAGCGTTTCCCCTTTTCCAACCGCCGCCGTGTAGAGAGCCGTACCTGTCTTCGGCTTCAAATTGCGTGCCACGACACTTTCAAAATCATTGGTGCTGTAGGTGCTCCCGAGGATAATATTTGACCCTCCGGTATGCGTTCCGCCCGAACGATCGAGAATTTGTTTATCAAGAATGTTATTCCGGACATCGGCGGTTGAGCCACTGTAACGCACGTCAATCGAAGAATTTCCGCCGCCGGTGTAGGAGTTGATAAACGTGTTATTGTAGACCTGGGTATCATTCCCGTTTTCGAGATAGAGCGCTACGTCTTTCGTGTTCAGGCTGACGTTGTTGCGTACAACGCCATCCCGGTGTTCATAGGTCGTATTCTGATCGCGGAACCACTGGGCGCCGGTCGTGCCGCCGATCGAGATCGAGACATCATTGTCGTAGAACAGATTATTTTCGACAATCGTATCCTGGCTATTCCCTTTCATGAGAATCCCCCAGGCCACGCCGCTGTCTTTCTTCACCCCATGAATCACATTACTCCGAATGATCCACCCTTTGACGCCAATGCCATCGATGCCTTCGGCCACGCTATAATTCGTCGGTTCGCGAAAAAAGATCTCCGTATTTTCTATGAGGAGCTTGTCCGGATACGGCGCAGCGCCGGCGCCCGACCCTTTGACCCCGCCCTCAGCGCCGCGGTAGACTTCCATTTTTCCGCCACGGATCACGACGTCGTGGCCATCGGTGTCGAGCTTGTAGGCGTGATAGGCGCCGCTGCCATTTACTTTCACATGCAGATTTTCAAAAATATAGTAAGGGTGCTGGATATGAAAGGCTTCCTCAGCGCCGTTCGTTTCAATGATTGCGCCGTTTTCATTTTGTGCGCGAACGGTAATCGGTGCGCCCTGCCTACCGCCGCGCTGGGTCGTGATGCGAGTTCCAGAAAAATTGTACGTGCCGTCAGAGAGCGTGATGGTATCCCCTGGTACCGCCTTGCCGACCGCATCACGCAGAGCGGAAACCGTTGATACGAGCGTGCCGACCACGGCTGGCGGAGTCGCCGCGATCGGAACATCTGGGATATTCGTACTGGCTGAAATGGTTGGCAGCCGATCGACCCGATACAGCGCGGCCAACTCGTCATAGGAAGAAATGTACTGCCGCTCGACTTGTCCGTTCGCAGTGCGAACAACTTTATACACTTCCGGAGAATTTTGATATGTATACGCCATGCCCGCTGGGTAGTCTGCCTGCGATCGAATCGTCGCCTGTACTGTGTACCGAGCAATCACATCACTCGTCACGTCTTCGATCCACCGCCACTCTAATTCCAAATTGTGAAACACCGTTTCGTTGTCGATCGGATAAAGGGAATGACTAACGAGGAGATAGACTGAAGGATTATCAACTGTCTTCACGAGCGAGCCATTCCCGAATTCGCGCCGCGGACCCCACGGCAAAAACCAAAGTTCGTGATCTGGAATGCTTTCGAGTGTACTTTCGGTCGTTAAATGGATGTCGCTCCAGGATGAAAAATGAGAAAAAAAGACGGCTGGACTCTTCATCGGACGTTTTTTACAATCCGACGATACATAGTAAACTGCCGGCGAGGCCGATGACTTATACGGATACCCGACCTCGAGTGGACAATCCCCTGCGGCAACCGGCATCCGTGAGAGAACGAGCGGCGGAAAACTAAAAAGCGCTATCAGAATACTCACTCCAATGCGCTGAACCAACGGACGAAAGTTTGACATAGACGACTGATGCTCCACTCTCAAAATCCGTAATCAACCGGGCCATACCCGGGCACGCTCACATACCCCTGGCTGTTATCTGCATTGTAATTCCCTGCTCCGAAATTGCCTTCTGACCAGAAGTTATCGCCGCTCGTACCTCCGCCGGCCGGCGCGCTGCCTCCACCATACAGGTTGCCGAGCGGCGCTGGTTTTCCTTCCGTGCCATAGTTGCCATACGCATCCAGCCAGTATGATCCTGGACGAATGACTCCGAGAGACTGTTCAAGAAGCGTGAGCTCGCTTGGGGTGATTTCCCTACCGTTCACGAAAACAGCCGTGTTTCCAGGCGACACATTGTCCGGAATCTCGCCACCATCGTTTCCAGCCTCAGGCTCCGATGTTGCCTGTCCGTCTGAAATAGATGATCCGCTGGTGATATCGCTCGAATCCTCAGATGCAGATGGCTCTCCCGACTCAGTAAGACCAGACGGCATTGCCAGTTCGGTCACTCCCGGCGATTTGAGAGCGAGGTTGGAACGGACGGCGAGACCGGCAGTGCCCCCGACCAGAAGGATCGCGACGATGCTCAAAAGAATTTTTATATTCATACGGATTTTGCGCAAAAAATTTACAGTGTTTTATTTGCCTCTCCTACATATTCTATATCATCTTCCGACAACCGGCGCAACCCGGCGTCGCCGGTCATCTCTTCATACACCTGTGCCACGAGTCCCGGAACGCGTGCAATGATAAATACGCCTTTCATCACATCCCACGGAAAGCCCATGTCTGAAAGAATAGCCGCCATCGCGCCGTCAATATTGAGCGGCAGTTTCTTTGACGAAATCGCGTTCAAACTCTTACCGACCGCCTCGGCTGAGGCACAATGCTTGCCATAAAACCCGAGCTCCCGCGCCACTGCGAGGAGCTGACTCGCGCGGTGATCGTCAGCGAGGATTGCGTGGCCGTAGCCTGCCAGACGGATTTTTTGTTCCTTCATTTTTTTGATCAGGCTATCAATGTCGGCATCGTCGGCATGCTCTTGGAAAAATTTCGCGGCTCCCTCAATGGCGCTCCCGTGCCGCTCGCCCATGGCGAGAATGCCGGCAGCGACGGCCGTATGCAGGCTGTTCTTCGCCGACGCGACGATTCTCGCTGTCAAAGCTGATACCGTGCCCGGGCCGTGATCAATGGCGGCAGTCAAAATGGCGTTGAACATTTTCGCCTCCGTTTCGTTTGGGAGTTCGCCTCTCAAAATCAAATAAATCGCTTCGGCAAATGATTTCTGTTGCATGAGATCTTTCATGGCATACCCTCGGATCACTTCTTCGCCGCGGTTGAGGTTGGTAATACTCGTTTTAAATTTCATACGCATAGAAAAAAATACGCAATTATACCAATGGCTTGACAAGCTCAACCAAATCTTCGTATCGGTCCGCAATCATGACGCCCGCGGCTCTGAGCGCTGCTTCTTTTTCTTTCGCTCCCTTGCCGCGCTCGACGATCGCACCGGCATGGCCGATGTTCATCCCCTCAGGTAATATGCTCGTGAATTTACCACCAACATATACTGCAAGCGGTTTGGTGTATTCTTTCCTTTCAATCATCTCAACAATTTCAAATTCGTAGCTACCGCCATGCTCACCAAAAATTACTACTACTTTTGTTTGTTCATCTTTTTCAAACAAACGGAGAAGATCGGCGTACGTCATTCCCATAAGGAGATCCCCGCCGACATGCACCGCCGTGCTCTGACCTAACCCGGCCTTCCGAATCTGCCACGAGATCTCGTTCGTCATGCCGCCCGAGCGGGAAATGATGCCGATACTTCCCGGTTGAAAGATTTCATTGACGAGCGGGCCGCCAACCACGCCCACTCGGCCAATGCCTGGCGCAATATACCCGAGCGAACTGGGACCAATAATTTGAATATTTTTTTCTTTAGCTGCCGCCAGACAATACCCAGTATCTTGAATCGGGATGCGCTCCACGATGACATTGATTTGCGGAATATCATGATCAATCGCTTCGAGGATCGCGGCTTTGGCGGCAAATGGCGGGACATAAATGGCACTCGTCGTAATATCCGTAAACTGTGCTTTCGCTTCGGCAACCGAGTTAAAAACCGGCTTGCCTTCCACCTCTTGCCCGCCTTTTTTTGGCGTGACACCACACATAACCTTGGTACCGTAATCAAGCATGGCTTTCGCAGCTTTGGCGCCTTCTTTGCCGGTCATGCCTTGGACAAACACTTTTGTTTGAGGGGTGATGAGAATGCTCATACCATTGTAGCCGCATTGGTGCGGAATCCAGATCGGACCATTTCCGCTAAAACCTGCGCCGTATCGCTCATTGACGTTTCTTTAGTAAAAAGCTTCATATGCAAGTGATTGCGCTCGACACATTCACGCACGAGCCGCATCGCCTCCGCGCTCTCCGGTCCATCACGACGCACGACAATCGGGTACATCGGCTTTATTTGATCAAGCGCATCAATAATGCCCAGAAATGTTTCTTTGACATTTGTAAAATTTGCCACGACACCACACATCCACAGTCCACGTAGTCCTGGCTTCGACAGCACAATCTTGGCAAGCTCGTACACCTTTTCCCGCGGCGGATTGCCGGAATACTCCGTGTAATTAGCGGCTTTGAGGCCAACCGCGGCGAGCGCATCCATATTGGCGATACTCGCACCGCCACCGTTCAAAATAAGCGCGATGTCCCCGTCCAGTTCAATATACATGCCGGCAGTACCGCGATAATACGCCTCGCCCTCGTCAATTTTTTTGACAGCAATTTCCCGCTCAGTCGGGAGTCGCCCGAGCATCGTACGAGGTTCGAGTGACTTCCATTCGTCATGCCGGTAAAACGCATCATCATCGATCGCGACCTTAGCATCGGCGGCGACCCAGCGCCCGTCACTCGTCTTCACGAGCGGGTTGATTTCGACTTGGCGCGTGTCTTCCTGGAGAAAGCAAGTCCACAGGCTTCGGCAGACCCTCTCTAGCTCCCCCTGATAGGGGGAGAATGTAAACTCCTCCCCTACCAGGGGAGGCAAGGTGGGGTCTGTCGTGCGAATATCGAGTGGAATTTTAATAATATTCTCTTCGCGCACCTCCTCTACATCGATCCCGCCAGATCGTGAATAAATCAGCATCGGCTGCTTCTTATTCGTGTCATAGGTAATCGAGAGGTAGTGCTCCTCCGCAATCGGCAATTTCTCTTCGATCAAGACTGCCGCCACATATTGTCCAAGGATAATCTGCGCAAACAAATCAGTGACCGCGGTTTCAACCTCGGAAGCATTCGAGCAAAATCGTATTCCATTATTTTTGCCCCGCTTGCCAGTCAAAATCTGCGCTTTTACGACGACTTGAGTCAACCCTAAGTCCTCATACGCTTTCCTTACATCATCGCCACGCCGAACGACTGCGCTTGTTGGAGTCGCTATGCCGTGTTTCGCAAATAATTTTTTCCCTTCCCATTCGTAGAGATTCATACTATTCAAGATATTTCTGCCACTCTTTCGGCATCTCAATCTCCAGATATTTCACCTCTTCCTTGGTCGCGAGCTTGAAAGAAATGCTCGTGGCCGCGAGCGCGATCGCTTTATCCTGGAACGGTTCGCGCGAACCGTATTTTACATCTCCGACAATCGGGTGTCCATTATGCGAGAGTTGCGCCCGGATCTGGTGCGGCTTGCCGGTTTCGAGATTGATTTTTAGGAGAGTATTTTTGCCGTTCGATGATACAACTTCATAAGATAACACTGCCTTCTCGGCCCCCAGCCGCGGCTTGTTGTACGCAGCCACGATATTCTTTACGGGATTTTTTATGAGGTAATTTACAAGTTTTCCGCTATTCTCTTTCGGGAGACCGCTGACAACGGCATGATACATTTTCTCCACTGTATGACTGCGAAATTGTTCTGACAGCCTCGAAGCGCCTTTACTCGTCTTGGCAAACACGACAATCCCCCCGACCGGCCGATCCAACCGATGCACGAGACCCAAAAAAACATTCCCTGGCTTATGGTACGTCTCCTTGAGATACGCCTTTACCTCGTCCATAAGAGATACGTCGCCGGTCTCATCGCCTTGCACGAGAAGACCAGCCGGCTTAAAGACAGCGATGAGATGATTGTCTTCGTAGAGAATCTTGAGTGCCATAATCAGGTCTTTACTTCGCTCAATATTTTTTCTTTTGCCACTTTCAACAGCCAAGCATCAAACTGAACACCTGGAAATCCACGGAGTATCCCTTCATCAACTTCTTTCTCTATCCCAAGAATTGCGCGTACTTCCGGTATCGTATAATCAATGCCGCCGGCGATTTTGGTTACGTCCCCACCAGCATCGGAGATTGCCTTCATGAGCTCACTCACGATCGTCGCTAATTCTGTCCGCACCTCTCCCGGCAGGAGTGTTGATAGGACAGCCGGGAGTGCATCTGCCAATTTCGCGATATCGATCTGATTCCGAAATTGATCCGCCAAACTTATGAGCCGCTGGGGATGCAAATATGTCTTGACCGAGGAAACACGAATATCCATTTCATCTGGTAATTTCATGGCCATGGCTGTCTTGATATTGAGCGCAAATGCGCGTTCCGACTCCTCCGGTGAACGAACCGGCTTTTGTGACGTAAGGTGGAGTAAAATAACTGCGAGTACTTCTTCTGTCAACTGTTTTGCGATCTCAACATTCTCAGGTTTTGTCATGGCAAATGCCAACAAATGATCGCCAACATATTGATAATGGTGTGCTAACGTATCAAACGCGACAAACATGCCAGTCTTCATTTCTGGGTGATCCGCTACCAATGTCCGCATACCCTCAGCCAATTTTTCCTTTGCGACATGTTCTGGGGCGTCGGAGCCAAAACCTTCCAAGGGTGCGCCAGTAGGCTGGTATGACTCGTGATACGCTGCAAAGGCCTGCGTCTCTACGGCCTCCGGGGGCGAGAAAGCATGAACATCCTGAAAACCAAGCCTTTTTAGACCTTCAATCCTCGCTTCACTCGTCGAAGCAATAAATACGGGACGAGCCTTCCACTCCTCAACCATTGCTTCAGGAGTATTTTTCTTCATTTCCTGCACCGCAGGCAGATTACCACGGGGTTCATTGTCCATATGTATTCATTATTATGTCGATGACCACCGCGCAAATATACCACACGGCAGTAGCCGGCCGCTTTTTGACTCCTCAATCGCGAGCTCCCCGATCTCCATTTTCCCCGGCCAGTCTTTCATAATATATTCGACATTATTCCCATACGCAATCGCTGAATACCCTGAGGCATATCCGTTCGCGAGGAAAAACAGTGGCGTGTCAGAGAGCACTTTTTTACAGAGACCAAAGAGCGGCAAAAGATCGTCCTCGATCCTCCACATTTCTTTCTTCGGTCCATGGCCAAAGGCTGGCGGGTCCATGATAATGCCGTCATATTTCCGCCCGCGCTTCACTTCGCGCTCGACAAAAGTGACCACATCATCGAGAATCCAACGAATCGGTTTCCGGTCGAGCCCGGAGACTTCGGCGTTGTCTCGCGCCCAGTTAAGCGCTACACGCGAGCCGTCAACATGGCATACACTCGCCCCAGCCTGAGCAGCAGCGAGCGTTGCGCCGCCCGTATACGCAAATAGATTCAAGACGCTTATCTGACTTCTGGTTTCTGACTTCTGGTTTCTGATCAACCCCCGCATCCAATCCCAATTCGGCGCTTGTTCGGGAAAAAGACCGGTGTGTTTAAAGCTCGATGGATGGATATGAAATTTGAGATCAACGAACTCGATCTGCCAACGCTCCGGGACAGGCCCACGAAATTCCCATTTCGCTGCCTTGTCATCGCGAGAAAAGACTGCTTGCGCCTTTTGCCACTCTTTTTCCGACAAATGTTTTGGCCATAGCGCCTGTGGATCAGGGCGAGACAAAATAACGGCTCCATACCGCTCCAATTTTTCGCCGTCGCCGCTATCGAGAAGTTCGTAATCCTTTTGACAGCCAGTGGCGAGTATGAGAGATGATGCGTTCATAAAATGATTCGCTTAATCCGACGTGCTCATGAACGGACTCTTCGCATAGATCGCGCTCTTCGGCGTCTCCGGATCGGCATACCAGATTCCCGGCTTCATGATGACCCCGGGACCGATCGTCACATTCACACCCAACTGACATCTGTCCCCGAGAATCACGCCAAATTTTTTTCGGCCAGTGGATTTTCCATCAACGCATATTTGAGCGCCGTCAAACCGAACATTGGCGACTTTCGCTCCAGCCCCAAAGTGAACGTCATTGCCCAAAATCGAATCCCCGACATAATTAAAGTGATCTACCCGCACGCGATCAAACAAGATGGACCGGATGACTTCGCTCGTGTGGCCGATGACACAATCATCTCCGGCAATGACCATCCCCCGAATATATGCGCCGGCCCGAACGCGACAGTTTTTGCCGAGAATCACCGGGCCGATGATGACCGCCCCGTGTTCAATGATGCTTCCTTCGCCGATCTCGACTGGACCGCGAATGAACACATTGCCCTGCATTTCGGCTTTGTTGCTCTCACGCACCATGTTAGCGATCGCCCCTTCGAGCCGACCGATCGCTTCCCAGGGCTCACCCGCCGGTTCAAACAGAGGAAGAAATCGTTCGGGGATGTGATTAAAATATGTTTCTTGCATAGGGTATAGGCTAAATAATTTTCTGGAGGAGTTCTCCTAACAAGGGGGAAGAGAGTCCCCCCTCGCGCGTCTCATACGGCGCACTCACGATCTCTCGTTCACCCATTTTTTCTATATCGCGAACAAACGGCGCCCACTTTTTTTCTCTGTACGACTGTCGCTGGGCGTCGTTCAAAATGACATCATTGGTCACGATTGTATCGGCTGGCCGAGGTAAAAATCTCTCAACCGCTTCCACATATCCAGAAATTGTCTCCGGCCCTGTTTCGCCATCGGTTTCGTACCCATGGGCCACGACAAGAATCAGTTTTCCTTTCGACTCCCCAACGGCTTCTTTCACGCCCGTTGGCAGAAGTGTGGCCACGATACTGCAGTATAAACTGCCGGGGCCGATGATGATGGTATCGGCAGAGAGAATCGCTTGACGCGCTTCGTTCGTGGCCGCACCTCCTGGATCCAGCCAAACATTTTTAATTTTCTTGGCGCGATCATACGTCGGACGATCAATGGCCCCTTCGGTTCGGATGATCTCCCCGGTCGATAGTTCAGCGACGAGATGCGTTCGGTCAAGTGTCGCCGGGTACACATGGCCGACTGTCGCAAGCGCCTGCTCGATCGCTCGCACTCCGGCGAGATAATCGTCGGCATATTCATGCGCGAGAGTTAAAAATATATTCCCAAGATTGTGATCGGTCAATGGGCCACAATCAGAAAAACGCGTTGAATAAAAAATTTTTTTGACTGTTTCAAAATCGTACGCCGAGAGCGCGAGAAGCGCCCGGAGCAAATCGCCAGGTGGGAGCGTCTCGAATTCCTCACGCAGTTTTCCGGACGAACCGCCTGAATCGCTCATGGACACTACCGCGGAAATCTCATACTGATCGGCATATGGCTTCAGCGCTTGGAGCGTACAGATACTGCCGTTGCCGCCACTCATGGTCACAATCTTTTTTTTCATACGAATCTTTTTTACAGAGAACATTGGAGGCTATTCAACCGTCACACTCTTCGCTAAATTTCTCGGCCGATCGACGTCACGCCCGAGCGCGACGGCAATATGATAGGCAAAGAGCTGCAAAGGAATTGTATTCACGAGCGGCTCGAGGAGCTCCATCGTCGGCGGCACATAGATGACATCATCTGCCAATTCTTTCGCTTTCTCATCCCCGTCGGTTGCGATCAAAATGACTCTCGCTTGCCTCGCCCGCACTTCTTCGATGTTACTGCGCATCTTATCATAGAGTTGGTTATTCGTCATGATGCCGAGAACCGGGAACTCAGGCGAGAGGAGGGCGATCGGTCCATGTTTCATTTCCCCTCCAGGATAGGCTTCGCTGTGGATATAGGAAATTTCTTTGAGTTTGAGCGAGCCCTCAAGCGCAACCGGATAGTTGACCCCGCGGCCGAGAAAAAGAAAATTCTTGTAATTGGCATACCGAAGCGCCACGGCTTTGATCGTTTCCTCGCGCGCCAACACTTCTTCCATCTTGCGTGGGATAGCGAGAAGGGCTTGAACAAGCCGCTGTCCGGTCGCGATCGAGAGTCGGCGGACTCGACCAAACTGAAGGGCGTAGAGAAGGATGACCGCGACCATATTCATATAGGCTTTCGTCGAAGCGACAGCGAGCTCAGGCCCGGCGTGAATGTAGGTGCCGCCGTCGGTTTCCCGCCCGATGGTTGACCCAATCACATTCACGATGCCTCGAACATACGCCCCTTTTCGTTTCGCTTCGCGAAGCGCCGCAATCGTATCCGCCGTTTCACCGGATTGCGAAATGCCGAAGACGAGCGTCCGGTCATCAATGATGGGGTCACGGTAGCGAAACTCACTTGCGACCTCTACCTCGGTCTGGATTCCAGCCAGGCGTTCAAAGGCATATTTTCCGATGAGCGCAGCATAGGAGGCAGTGCCGCACGCGATCAGAATAACTCGATTCACGCGCCGCATCTCATCCTGCGTCATATTGAGTCCGCCGAGATGGGCATCGCCTTCGGCGAGATCATAGCGCCCGCGAATCGCGTCTTCAATGACCGACGGCTCATCAAAAATCTCTTTATGCATGAAGTGCGTGTGGCCCTGTTTCTCTGCTTCGGCTTCATTCCAGTCTATTTCCTCGATATGTTTAGCGACTGGTTCATTTTTCAGATTCACAATTTCAACGGTATCTTTCGTCACCTGCGCAATTTCACCATCATTCAAAAAGATGACTTTTTTGGTATGCGTCAAAATCGGCGTGGCATCTCTCGCCACAAAATTTTCGCCCTCGCCGTTGAAGCGGCCCTCGCGCATGTGCGCGGGACCTATGGGATCCTTGTC
>CAYHTX010000002.1:0-20886 GCA_964359615.1 uncultured Gammaproteobacteria bacterium
TATCATCTTGGGCGCTTCGCGCCCAGAATGTTGCGTTAGATGTTGGAATGAAACTGGTATAAAAATGCTCACTGCTTTATTAGATAATAATATTCTCGTAAAAGCAGGTAATACCTACCAAGTAAATGATCCAATCCGTGGTGTTAAAATATTGGCTGACATTGGAACCAACACTCTCGATTCCATCTATTTAAATGATGAATCTTCAGACGAAAAAACAATAGCGTATATAGAAAGCATTAGAGATCTTAAAAAACGTAAAGATGTAAATGATTTTATAGAAACTGTTGCTGCCATAGGAGCAAAGTAAAATTAATAAAACCTCGCACAAGGAGGTTTATGCGGCCCGCCTATGCAGGTGATTTGAAGCGCATGATGGTCCCCCCGCTAGAGTGATGTCGAGGGTGTAGGACCCCCTGTTTCCGGCAGGGCGGCCATCCACGAAAATATAGTAGGTGGTGCCGGCGGTCGCCGAGGCCGTCGCTACGGAACTATTGCCGCACGTCATGCCCTCGTCGTTGCATGTTAAGAAAGGCGGAGGTTGACAAAAACGCCTCCCCGCTGTATACTTGTATAATCATAGTATATGAATCTGTACATGCTCATAGAGGATTTCCCCAGAAGCACCAGCACGCTTCAGAGAGGAGTGCTCCAAAACATAAAGGTCCCCTTACCTTTATTTTTTTATTTCACTTCCTGACTGTTTACCCATAGTATGAAATCAAAAACTACCCTAAAATATCGTCAAAAAAATGACGCTGAGGAGGTAGACCCGTTTGTGGGAAAAACGATTCTGCTCGTCAACACCGGCTGGGCAAAAAAGAAATTCATTTTCCAGAAATTGAAACGCCTCGGCCTCACCATCGTTGTCGTCCATAAGGAAAAAAATTGGGCCGAGCCGTATGTGGATCATTGGATCATCGCCGATACCACGAACCACAGTGAGACACTCCTCGCAGTCAAATCATTCATCCGGAATCATCCGCGCGTACACATTGACGGCGCCATCACGTTCTGGGAAGACGACGTGCTCATTACCTCGAAAATCGTTGACCGGTTCAATTTCATCGGTGTGCCGTACTCGATCGCGAAACACGTCCGCAATAAATTCCTCTTCCGCGAATTTTGCCGTGAAAACGGCCTCCCGGCACCGAAGCACCGCCTCGTCAAGAGCGAGGCCGACGTGAGAGCCGTGCGGGAGGAGTTCACTTTCCCGGTCGTCATCAAACCGGTCTACGGTGCAAGCAGCAACTTTGTCGTGAAAGTCGAAAAGAAGGAAGATTTGCCGCAGCTCTTCGAGTACGTCCAAAATAATATCTCCATTGACATCCTGTCCTCCCTCGCCGACGGGCTTGATCTCCTCATTGAGGAATATATTGACGGCGACGAAGTTGACGTGGATGCCATTGTCCAAAATGGCAAGGTCAAATTCTCTTCCATTTCAGACAACTTTGACAAAACCAAAGATATTTTCTTCATTGACCGCGGCCAATCTGTACCATCCGGACTCCCGCCCGCCACCCAAGAGGCCATGATGATGATGGTCGAGGAAGTCCTCGAAAAACTCGGCATACAGAACGGCATCATTCACTTCGAGGCGAAAGCGACAAAGCACGGGCCAGTACCGATCGAGGTCAATGTGCGCATGGGCGGCGACTACGTCTACTCCTACATCAAAGATGCGCTTGATGTGGACCTCATCGAGTACGCCGTTCGGATCGCGATCGGCGATTACATCAAGCCATTTACCATCGAAAAACCAAAAAAATACGTCATCGGCTGGGACTTGCATCCGGAATTTTCCGGCATGCTCGTCGAACTCGACATTGACGAAGAACTGAAGGACAAGCCATACGTTGAAGAAATTCACATTGATAAACAAATCGGCGACTCCGTGCTCGTCCCGCCAGAAGGGTATGACAACCTCGGCTGGATTACGGTCTCCGGCGACAACATGCTCGACGCTCAGGACAATCTCCGCTCTGCGCTCAACCTCATGCGCTTCAACGTGGTGCCGTTTGACAAAGAATCCGTCCTCGGCCAGACATTACGCGAGAGCCGCTCTTCGACCGCCGTACTTTCAGGCAATGCCGCCACCCTCGCGACCAAGGTCGGCAAACTCCGCGTACTCCCCTCCGCCAGTCAACGCCGTTTGCGCATCGGCATTCTCAGTAACCGACACGCAAACGGCAAAAAAATCGAAGGCTCGGCCTATGATATCGGAGAAGCGCTCAAACGCCGCGGCTATGAGGTGACGCACTACAATGCCAACGCCATCGCCCGCGCCTTTGAGATGCTCCAATACAGCGACACGGATATCATGTTCAATCTGACGGACACCATCCATAACACCAAACGCCTAAGCTTCACGCCGGCGGCAGTACTCGATGCGCTCCAAATACCGTATATTGGCTCAGATGCATTTGTCCGCGCGCTCTGTCTCGATAAAATTCTCGCAAAAAAACTCCTCACCTTCCACAAGATTCCGATGCCGCGGTGGGACTATATGAATAAAGTAGACGACCCGCTCGAAGAACTCGAGTTTCCGCTCATCGTGAAGCCTTCGCTCCCTCTCGATACCGGCGAAAACATTGACACGATTATCAAAAATCAAGCGCAGCTCGAGGCCGAAATCCCGCGCCTGCTCGCCTGGAGCGGCGGCCCGATCATTCTCGAAGAGTTCATTACGGCGCAAGAGTATGACGTGTTCATTCTCGGGAACACGAAAGACAATTTTCGCGTGCTGCCGATCGTGAAAGCCAATGGCCAAAAAGGGGGCAGACGAAAACGGACCCAAAACATCGGTACAAAGCTGCAGACGGTCATCACGGAGATCGCTCTAGATACCTATAACCGTCTCGATTGCGCTGACTACGGACAGGTCAAAATCAGGATTGATGAAGATGCCAATCCGTTCGTGATCGGCGTAGACCCGAATCCGCGGCTCGGCATCACTTCTCAATTTGCATCTGTCGCGAAAATCGCAGGCATCTCATACGAAGATCTCGTTGAACAGATCATCCATCTCGCTATCGAGCGCTACAAAGAAGCAAAGCTCTACCAATTTCCAACGTAATCGGGTCCGGACTATGCCCCCCCTTTCTATCCGCGAGGTCCGTACGCTGACGGAAGCAGCCGACCTCTGGCGGATGTTCTCTCCGAACGAATATCTCTGGGATGACTGGACATTCCGGTCTCTTTTTCATGGCACCTATGATGAGCCCGGAGAGCCCATCTTCATCGTCGGATCAATCGGGGGAGAGGATGTCGCGCTCCTCGCCCTTCAACATACCGAGGAGGATGGCTGCATAGAATTTTTTGGCGGCGACTACATGGAAGACAACCTAATTTTTTTTAAGCCCGGATGCGAGGCTCATGTCGAGACTATGTTCCGGCATGCGACATCGCTCGGCGTTCCGCTCCGCCTCCTGGCCATCCGCGGCACAGATCCGTACACCAAGGATCTTCCCCTCCTCGACCACAAATATGTATACCGCCTGGAGGGTATGAAGACAGTTGATGACATCCTCGCGAAGCATTTTTCTCTAAAAACCCAGTCTACCTTCAGACGAAAAATCAAGCGCCTCGAAGCCGACGGCCTCACTGTCCGCGATGGTACGCTGCCAGAGCTCGACCTACTCTACGAGTTCAACATTCAGGCCTTCGGCAATGATTCATCATTCACGTGGCCGCGGCGGCAGCGGGTATTTCGCGAGCTTCTCGCGAGTTCGCTCGAGACGCGGCTTATGACATTCATGATGGCGGACAAAATCGTCGCCGTCTCCCTCGGTATCAAATGCGGGAAGACCTACGTGTACTTAAATAGCGGGACCGACCGCGCTATCGACAACCTCGGTACCTATGTCGTGCTCCAGCATATCAAAGAAGCGCTTCGCTCCGGCGCCACCCTCTTTGACACCGAACTCGGCGGCTACACCTGGAAAGAACGCTGGCATCTCGACCCAGTGCCCCAGTACCAATTTCTCCATGGGTCACCAACGAAACCGCGATAACCCTATGCCAGATAAAAAAGTCAGCGCATTTAAAAAAAAGCTGCTGGTAACTATTGAACGCGAGCTCCAGACCTCAGGCTGGCCAAAAATGAAAACCCCTCCACGCTCAGTCGAAGCATTTTTTGACGAGGCGCATGCGACAGCGCGAGGCGTATGGCATACGGCACTTGACCCAATGGTCCGTGCGCTCTATGCCGCTTGGATAGAGACACTCAAAAAAAAACCAACCTCCCGAGCGCTCGCGGCACTCCTCGCCGATGAAGCCGGCATGGCTGACCGGCTCGTGATTCGCCAGCTCGGCGCACTCGAGCCGCTCCGGCAGATTCTTCCCGACGCGTGGCAGAGTCTCCTCGTCATGACCTCGACACAGCAACACCTCGCGATCCGCGTCGCGACACGGTGGCTAGCGCGCCTAAAAAGAGCGGACTTCGAGCGGCTTGGCATGACACGCCGAGAACTCACGCTCTTTCTTGAAATGGCGAGAACTCTTCAGGAACCGATAGATCATGCCTACCTACAACAAATGAAGCTCGCCGACCTCCCCGGCGGCAATCGTGCCACTCCGCTCACCCGCGTCCAAGGGGGCGAATACCTCTATGAGACCATGAGCCCAAAGACAAAAAAAAGTGAGCGTCACGCCTATCGCAGTCTGTTCCCCAAAGAATTTTCTGACATTGTGCGGAGACTCACCACGCTTGCCAAAAAAGTGCGTCGTGAATGTCAGCACAGCGCCTTGCCATCCGTCTACGGTTTTCTCGCTGATTATCTCGACGATCTGGCCCGGATGTATGGATCGAGCTCCACTGACCCATCTCTCCTCTTCGCGGGGTGGCACGGCTTATCCCAAGCCTTGTGTGAACTGGCGGTGCGCGGCTGCCCGATACTCCTCACTCCGCAAAGCGGCATTTCCGTGGCTGGCGCGGCAAACAAAGTAGACGTTGAAATCCGTCTCGGACTCAAAACTCGGCACACAAAACAGCTGGAAAAACACTTTCAGCCATTTCGTCGCGCGGCCAACATCCTGCACAAGGATTGGAGCAGCCCAGATCATCCTGCCCGTCCTCTGCCGCCCACGATTGTGACCTACCAGGCCTTTGCCTATGGCCCAAATCTCCATTGGGCAACCCGCGGCGAAGCCGACCGCGATAAAATTCTCTGTCACACGAATAGCACCCGAGACGTCGCCCTGCGGCAAAGTTTGCCGCTCGTCCAGGCACTATGCGGACAAGAGACTTTCGACAAAAAGAAATGGGTAGATATGAGTGCCATCGCTACCCTCCTCCATGAAATCGGACACGCGATCCTCCCGATCGAAAACCCTGACATACGGAACCGCGTTGGCGCGGGTGTGGACCAGCAGGTCATCGAAGAAGTGAAGGCAGATATGATCGGCATGAAAATACTCGCGACGGCGATGGCAAATCGTTTGCTCCCGCCAACTTTCGATCCAGCCACGTTTCTTCTCGGGATGATCGGTGACAGTCTCTATGCGGTGAGTGAAAAATCCAGCCGGCGTGGAAGCAGCGGCGAGCGCTACTATATCCCTGGTCTCGTTATTCTCCATGTGATCCATAGGGAAAAAGCGTTCAAAAAGAAGAACGACACCCTCTCGCTCGATCGAAAAAAAATCCCGGCGGCTATCCAGTCGCTTGCACGCCTGGGAGATAAAATCCTGCGACTCTATGCGAAACCAACGACGTCCCCCGAGGACATTAAAGTCTACGTCCGACGGTTGCGCGTGACAGCACACGATCCATTCATCGCCGCCGTCGTACATGACGTTAAACGAATGAGGGGGATCTCGCTGTAGAGTCATGCCTCAGGCAGACTCTACACCTCTATCACCACCGGCAGCACCATCGGCCGCTTCTCGGTTTTCGTGAAGATAAACTGCCCGATCTTGTCGCGAATGTTATTTTTGATCTGGTTCGAGTCAGCCCAGGAGAGCGGATTTGACTGGATGATCATTTTTTTCACCCGGTGCCGGATGTCTTCGATGAGTTCTTTGTTGTCTTTGAGAAAGACAAACCCGCGCGAAATGATATCGGGATTTTGGATGAGTTTGCCGGATTTCGAGTCAACGGTCGCGATCACGACCACCATGCCGTCTTCGGCGAGCACCTGCCGATCGCGGAGCACGATATGCTGCGTATCCGAGATGCCGAGCCCGGCCACAAACACATAATCGCTCGGCACTTTCTTCGGGAGCATGCGGATCCCCTCTTTCGTGAGTTCGATGACCGATCCGTTGTCCGGCACCAGGATCTTGTCGGCCGGAAACCCTTGCTCCACCGCGAGATTCCGTGATTCCTTCAAAAAGAAATGGTTGGCGTAGACCGGGATAAAATAATCCGGCTTGACTTGGTCAAGCATGTCAATAATGTCGCGTCGTGTCGCGTGACCAGACACATGGACGTCCATGATGTCCCCGTGGATCACGTGATCTGACTGGCGATAGATATTATCCTTGAGGCGCTGCACAGTCCGTTCGTTGCCCGGGATGATAGACGACGAAAAAATGACGGTATCATTCTTGCGGAGTCGAACTGACCGGTGCTCGCCGGTCGTAATCCGGTTGAGTACTGCATTCTCCTCGCCCTGAGCGCCAGTGCAGATGACCACGATCCGATGATCGGGGTAGTCATCAATCTGCCTCACATCAATCATGACGCCTTTGTCCGCTTTTATATACCCGAGCTGCTGCGCGGTCTCGATGTTCATCTTCATGCTAAAGCCATCGAGCGCGACTTTCTTGCCGAGTTTTTGGGCGGCTTCGATGACCCACTTCACCCGTTCCACCTGTGAAGAGAAGGTCGCGATGATGACCCGCCCCGGCGCGCGCTCGAGGATGCCGTAGAGGTTCCGGTACATTTCTTCATAGGTGCCATGGCGCTTATTGTTGATCGACCCGAGACTCTCGAGCATAAGCGCCGTCGGCCGGGGGAGATCCTTGAGCGCGTCATACCGGAGATGCGTGTTCCCGGCTTCATCGCGCTCCATGGTCCAGTCGCCCGGGTGGATGACTGTCCCTTCCGGCGTTTCGATAATCGTGCCGACCGCATCCATGATGGAATGCTCGACCTGAAAAAAACGCACCCGGAGCTTCCCGAGCTGGATCACGTCATCCATGTTTTTCACCGTGATCGTTTTTAGGGTTTCGGCGCTGCCTTTTTTGTAGTCCTCCTGTTTGCGCTTAATAAGCGCGAGCGTGAGCGGACGCGCCACGATCGGCGGATTGCCGAGCTTTTCGAGGAGAATGGGCGCGGCCCCGATGTGATCGAGGTGTCCGTGGCTGAACACCACGCCCCTCACGCGCTGCTCCTTGCCCTGAAGATACTTGATGTTCGGGATGATGTAATCAATCCCCGGCATGTCTTCCTCCGGGAACTGCACGCCCATGTCGAGGATGACGATGTCCTCGCCATACTCGAAGACGGTCATGTTCCGCCCGACTTCTTCACAGCCCCCGATTGGGATAATGCGAAAAACCGGTTTGCCTGATGGCGTCATCCCCGACTCGGACTGGGACTCAGTGCTCGGCGGAGCGGCTGACGCAAATGACCGCCGAAACGTCGGGCGCGCCCGCCCGCGGCTATACGAACTGGGTCGTCGCATCCCTGACTGATCGCGACGCCCTCCCGGCCGCGCCGCGCGACCTGATTGCTTTCTGGCTGCTTCCATAAAAAAAATAAGAAGTTGCTGAAATAGCGAGACGCTATTTCACACACATAATAATAAAGATGGCTGAAGAGACTCGAACTCTTATGCTCTTGCGAGCGTCCCGATGTCGTTCAACTGCACATATATAAATTTCTGGTGCTCAGAGGGAGACTCGAACTCCCATGGGGTTGCCCCCGCTGGCTCCTGAAGCCAGTGCGTCTACCAGTTCCGCCATCTGAGCATACAATTCCCCTGGGATGCGTCTACCAATTCCGCCACTCGCCCGTCTTCTTGAAGTTAGAACCGCCACTGTCCATCGGTGTTCAGGTACCAATACGTCACATTGGCAAACCGATCGCTCGGGTGGAAAATACGCGCCACATTGATCCCCTGGATTTTATCGGTCGTGGCATAGCGATAGGTCGGCGTATAGAGGAATATCGCCGGCCGGTCAGCGAGCAGGATCTCTTGAAATTTTTGATAGGCCTCGATTTGCTCCTCCTCAGTCGCTGCCTCGCGCGCCTTGACGAGAAATCCATCCGCCGTTCGATTCACGTACCGCGCTAAATTCAGTCCGGGAAAATCAATCTGGCTCGAGTGCCAGAGCGGGTACTGATCCGGATCGCTCCCGACGATCGCCCCATAGAGGAGAATATCATAGTCCCGCGACTTGAGCGCGAGGCGCGAAATGTCCTTCGGACTCACAAAGGTGAGTTCAGTTTTCACGCCGACTTCTTGCCACGATCCGGCAATGAGTTCGGCGGCGTCTCGGTATTCTTTCGTATCCGCAGTCACGAGCGTCACAATGAACATGTCGCCGTCTTTGGCTTTTTCCTTCCGATAGAATGTCTGCGCCGGATTAAGCTCCTGATCGAGCTTCGCGTCAATCGCCGCGATGAGCGCATCCCGACGCGCCGCTTCATCTGCGATCGCGCTCGCTCCACCGTCGAGCGGCACGGGCGGTTCGTAGGGCAGCGCCTCGGTGCTGCTGCTCATCGCCTTCTGCTCTTCTTCGGCCTGAGCGACAAGCTCAGCTTTTCGCAGGGCGCGGTATTCCCCAGCTGACACCCGGTTCGAAATCGTATCGAGAAGCGTATTTGCTTCGTCGAGTGAATAGCTGAGCCGCGGCAATTCCGGATTATATCCCGGAAATCCGGGAAGGATCGGGCTATAGATCACAGCGCCCTCGCCGTTCAAGGCTTCGCGCAGCACCCGTTCCTTTTCGAGCGCGTGCTCGAGCGCCGTGCGCATGGACGCCTCCTTGAGGATGGGTCCGTGTTCGCGATTGAAAAAGAGCGCGGTATATTGCGGGAGCTGCAGCGTATGGATGAGGATATGCTTCCGCTCGACCTGCTCTTTCACGTCGCGGGGAATGAAACTCACGCCGTCAATCTTCTGTTCACGAATGGCCTCGACCGCTCCGCCCTGACCCTCATAGGAGGAAAAAAAATCAAAAACAAATTCTCCGAGATACGCCGGCTGCCGATAATACTCAGCCGACCGAGCTAACACATACCGGGAGATATAGCCGGTGCTATCCTTGGTAAATCCGGCAAATTTGAATGGTCCCGTACCCACCGGCTGGAGATTGGCCTTGTGGAGCGTCACACGCTCCGGTGTCACATCCTGCCAGATATGCTTGGGGATCATCCCCACGGTGAGCGTTGATAAAAATGGCGTAAATGCCTCCTTGAGCGTGAACGACACATGGTAGACATCAATCGCCCTGACCTCGATGCCCTGGAAGGTGACGAGGAGCGGGCTCCCGACCGCCGGATCCTGAATCATTTCGAAGGTAAATACCACGTCATCGGCAGTCAGAACTTCCCCGTCATGCCAGCGCACATCTTGACGCAGTTCGAATGTGTAGGTCTTTTTGTCTTCGCTGACCGCCGGCGGCGCGACCGCCAGATCAGGCACGAGTCGCTGTTTTTCATCATACCGCATGAGTCCGGAATAAACGAGCCGCGCGATGTCCATGTCAACGTCATTCAGCTGCGCGAAGAGCGGGTTTATGAGCTGCGGCGAGCCGACAACCCCCTCCACGTACCTCCCGCCGACCGCCGGCACCTCTGTCCGATACTGATGGGCAGTCGCGTATCCTGCCCAAAAAAACCCGATCATGAAGACGAGCAGGCTCGTTTGCAGAATCCGCTTTTCGCCAAGCGACAAGATGCGTTTCAGGTGAAGAAACTGCCGTAATCGCGGAAAACGCCTGCCGGCGGCCTGGCGGAGAAGCCGCAGATCATGGTCACGAGTCACAAGCGGCTTTGGGTCGCGGATATGCTTCATCCGCGTTTTCATGCGCTGAAAAAAATGTGGTGTCACAACAGGATACACGTGGATTCGGAAGCGAGTGCGCGCTGCCGAGAAGTCGAGATAAACGCGTTTCCATCGTTCCCGAAGAAGGGCGTCAAATCACCGTAACAATGATGGAAATACCAAAGAAAAGAATAGCGACGGCAATAGTCAGGCGAAACACAACCTTATCAATTCCTCGTTTTGTACTGTAGATATTACTCGAACCGCCGAACGCCGCCCCGAGACCCGCCCCCTTCTGCTGCAGTAAGACAAGCACCACGAGGAGCGCTGCCAGAACCATCTGGATGATGATGAAAACCACGGTCATACGTTCAATGCTGTCAAAATAGTCTGAAAAGAGTATACCTGAGCGGAGGAAAAAAATCAAGAGCCGGGCCGGATGAATGCGTCAATTTTCGCTTTACAGAGCGGCCTATTGCCTTTTTTGGACGATCGAAATCAGTCCTTGACATCCGGGTTGACAGAAATCCAACCCGCTGGTATACTGCCAGCCACATAAAATTTCATGTTTTTCTATGAAAGCGAAGATCCATCCGGCCGTCCATCCAGTCATTTTTATTGACACGTCCTGCGGCGCTGAATTTGTGACGACATCCACCATGACGTCGAAAGAAACGAGGGACGTGAACGGCGTGCCGCACTATATCTGCCGCATCGAAATCTCCTCAGCGTCTCATCCGTTTTACACCGGCAAACAGATCCTGGTCGACACCGCCCGCCGCGTCGAAAAATTCCACGAGAAGATAACCCAGAAGACGACAGCCGCAGCCGCGCGAAAGGGCAAGAAAGTGAAACGCGCCAAAGCCCAAGAAAAGAAAGAAGCGAAGAAAAAGGCGGCGAAAAAAGAAGAGACCGCGAAAGAAACCCAATAGCCGCCCGGAGCAGAAGCAGACACTATGTCTGTTTTTGTTTTTCATGTACCATGTATCATGCAGCCTGGTACAAACAATCAACATTTGTTACGTGCTCCGTGTGACGCGTTCCATGACACCCTATGCTCCCAAAGTACCAACGCCTCCTCGAACAATTTCGCTCCCTCGAGACCGCGCTCCAGGACCCGGCCGTGATTCAGGATGCGAAAAAACTCAAAGAAACATCGAGTGCGTATACGGATGCGAAAGCGGTCGCGGAAAACAGTATCGAACTCCAGACGATCGAACGACAGATCGCAGATACGGACGTCATGCTCGCGCATGAAGCGAACCAGGAAATGCGCGAACTCGCCGAGGCGGAACTCGAAGCAATGCGGAAACAAAAAAACGCCCTCGAAAAAGAACTCGCATTGTTGACCGCGCCGCGCGACCCGATGGATAAAAAAAATGTGATCATCGAAATCCGCGCCGCGGCAGGCGGCGACGAGTCAGCGCTCTTCGCCGGAGAACTTCTCCGCATGTACATGAAATACGCCGAGGGCCGTGGCTCCAAAACCGGACTCATCTCGGCGAGCACCATCGGCATCGGCGGCTACAAAGAAGTGATTTTTTCGGTTCAGGGACGGGATGTGTATAAAGACATGAAGTACGAGATGGGCGTGCACCGCGTCCAGCGCGTGCCGGAGACGGAAAAAGCGGGGCGGATTCATACCTCGACCGTGAGCGTCGCTGTCCTCCCCGAGGTCGAAGAGACCGAGCTCGTCATTGATCCGAAAGACCTGCGAGTGGATACCTTCATGTCCGGCGGCAAAGGCGGCCAAAGCGTGAACACCACCTACAGCGCCATCCGCATCACGCACCTCCCGACCGGTGTCGTCGTCCAGTGCCAGGACGAACGGTCCCAGCAGCAAAACCGGGAAAAGGCCATGCAGGTGCTCCGCGCGCGGCTCTATGATATGGAGCAGGAAAAACGCCGCGCCGAGCTTGACGCCAAACGCAAAAGCCAGATCGGCTCCGGCGACCGCAGCGAAAAAATCCGCACCTACAACTTCCCCCAGGACCGCATTACCGACCACCGCATCCACGAAAGCTGGAATAACATCATGACCATCATGAACGGCGATCTCGGGAAAGTGATCGAAGCGCTGCGGACGAGAGATTATGCGGAGCAAGAGGCCGAAAAAATACTATGATTGACGACGTCCTGCGTACTGCGGCACAGGACATTGACCCGCTCGACGCGAGCATCATCCTCGCCCATGTACTCGCGAGACCCCGCGAGTATGTTATTACGCATGGTGACGAGCTTGTCTCGCGCGTCAACCGTTTCCGCTTTGCCCGACTCGTAAAAAAAAGAGCGCGCGGCGTCCCGATCGCCTACCTGACCGGACACAAAGAATTTTTTGGGTTGGATTTTTTTGTGAATGCGGCGACTCTGATTCCGAGACCAGACACTGAGGCGCTGGTGGAAGCGGCGCTCCGCGAGATGCGGCGTCAAAAAAATAAACGTCTTGTGCTCATTGACGTCGGCACTGGCACTGGTTGCATTCCGATCAGCATTCTTAAAAATCTCCACGAGACAGTGAGCATGGTGATCGCGATTGATATATCAAGAAGCGCGCTTCGTGTGGCGAAGAGAAACGCCCGGCGTCATGATGCCAAGATCACATTCCTGAATGGGAATCTCCTTCGGCCGCTTCTTCAGAAACTCCCCTTCCCCCCCAAAAACTCGACCGCCTTCATTACCGCTAACCTCCCGTACCTTACCCAGGAACAATTTGCAGCTGAGCCGTCCATCCAGCATGAACCAGAGCGAGCGCTCGTCGCCGAAAATCGCGGTCTCGCCCTCTATGAAACACTCATAACGCAGCTCCAAGAGATCGTGAAAAAAAATCACTTCGCCCTCAACTGTTTTTTCGAAATCGATCCATCCCAATCCGCTCGGATCACCGCGGCGATACAGGCCGCTTTCCCGCACGCCTCAATCGAAATAAAAACCGATCTCGCCAACCGAGATCGCGTCGTCGCATGTATTCTCTAAAAGTCACTCCCAGCTCACTGCCCCATTTTGCGGCACCACTTCAATCCAAATTTTTCCCGCTTTGAGCGGAATCTCGGCGCCGTCCGCATCGTACCAGCGCGTCCGGCCGGTGACGCTTTCCTTCCGCCACGCCCCCTCGGTCACATGCCCATCGCGAAACACCGCCACGTCGCCCTCGCCCGCGGTATCGATCCGCTTTCGTCCCACCTCATCGAGAACCACCGCCTGGACGCGCTGAGTAATCACCGTGTCGGCGACGATCGGATCACCATTTTCATCAAACTGTTCGCGATACTGTTGCTGCCGCACATATTGCCGGCTCCCGGTCGCATATATCCACGTCGCAACATAGGTCGGTGAAAGAAAGGTCGCGGTAATTTCCTTTGCGCAGGGCGTCGTGGTCGCGGATACGCACGGCGCGGCATCGGCAAAGCGCCAGCGTTCGAATGTAGACTCGGCGCTCGCGCCGAGATCGGCCCGCGCATCTTGCCAGAGTTCGCTCGAGGTATACGTATTATGGGGGCGGAGCCGGTCAGAGCTGCGCCAAAAGTACCAATCCTGATAAAATTCATCGACATCAATGAGTTGACTTTGGGCATTCAGCCGTTCGAGAGCCTCAGGCGACCCGCCCACATGCAGGTAGAGAACCGCGCCGTATTCGCTCGCCCAATCGAGGTAGTAGGGCCGCGCGCTCCTCACTGGACCCACCTTCTCCACCTCCGCATCTGCCGGATAGAGGGCCAAAAAACGGGGAATATTGCCCTCAGCCGGTGCCTCATAGACGACGCTCGCGGCCGCGAGTCCGGAAAGTGGCCAGGCCTCGAAATGATTCTCGACCATAATGGTGACGAGCGGCGACGCGACCTCGCCTTCGTTCGCGACACAGACGCCGTCGAGGAGTCGGTAAAACTGACAGGCTGTCGGCTCTGCCACAGTGGCGGCAGCCGGTTCGACAGGGAAAATCTTCCCCCTCCCCGCATCCGCGTATCGCGCATACATAATCCACCCAAGGAGACCGAGTCCGGCGACAAACACGATGCCCGCGAGCAGGTAGACATACCGAACATCGGCAAATACGGCATCACGGGCCGTGAGTACTCGCTCAAAAAATCGCCGCGCAGATTTTTTCCAGTGATCAAATCGCATACACGAGAGAAATGTTCACATTATACGCGTTTTCCGGAAAAAAACCAACCTGCGTCCGGTCGCGCGGCAAAAAAAACATATCCCGAGATGATCGGGATATGTTGGGTTGGAGAGATTATTTTTTTACCTCTTCTTTTTTCGACTCTTCAGCGCTCGACGCTTCGGCGGCTGCCTCCTCGGCTTTCTTCTCGCGCTTCTCTTCCGCCTCGGTCTTTATCGTCTCGAGACCCGGCGCCGCGGCTGCTTCGAGAGCTTTCAATTCATCTTCGGTCAGCGGCCGAGCCACTTTCGCGATCGCCGCGTCCGGTTTATCGAGGAGCGTCATCCCGGCCGGGAGTTTCACGTCTGACGCCCTGATCGCGTCATCAAAAGTTTTAAGAATTCCGAGATCAATATCGATGTGACCGACCAAATCTTTCGGCAAACATTTTACTTTCAGCTTCTCGTGCGGTTTGACGAGCGTGCCGCCGAGTTCTTTCACTGCCGGCGCATCGCCCACGAACCTCAAGTCAATGTCGGTCACCATTTCCTTATTCATGTTGATCTGTCGAAAGTCAACGTGAATGATCGTGCCTTTGACCGGATCACGCTGTACCTCGTCAATCAGCGCTTTGGCCGACGCTCCACCATCGAGGGAAACATCAATGAGCGTGGATTCGCCCGCCTCCCGGTAGAGCTTGGAAAACACCACCTGCTCGACGCCGATGGCGGTGGACGGCTGCTGCGGCCCATACAGAACGCCCGGGATAATCCCGCTCGCGCGCAGGGTCGCCGCTTCGCCCTGATTTCGCTTTTTAACGACAAGTGAAAATGTCATACGGTTATAGTTCTTTCATGCGTTCTTCGAACGCGTATGGTTGTTGCAAATACAGGTGGAAATCGAGAACGTGATCTTGCGCGACCGACTGAGCATCGCGCAGCCGAATCGTATCCATGACCGAGAGATCGGTCATGACGTAGACGGAACTCATGCCAAGAGCGGAGGTCACGACAAGCGCGAGCAGCGCCGATCGGCAGGACTGGCACGTCATGTGCACGAGCGCACTCTCCGATGTCTCCTCGAGCACATGGCCCTCAGAACCCTGATAGGCCGCGGTGCACACGGGGCACGAACGCATGAGCTTCAAACGCTCAAAGAGCGTCTCTTCTTTCCGCGGTCGGGTATCGCTTCGGCTCGCCATAGAGAAAGTAGTCACGAGTATACCAAATGAAACAGGGGCTGTCAAGACAGCCCCGGGTCAGGATTTTTCAGCGCCCCGCGGGCGATGCTTTCGGCAATCCCGATGAGAAAACAGTTCACGATCAGCGACGATCCGCCGTAGCTCAGAAACGGCAGCGTAAGACCGGTCACCGGCAGGAGTCCGGTCGTCGCTCCGATGTTCAAGACCACTTGGACAAAAAAGAGGAGCATGATACCGAGGACGGTATAGGCCGCGAAGTCCGAGCGCGAACGCTTCGCAATCCCAAATAGCCGCAGGAGGAGGAGAACATAAAGCGTAAACACCATCGCGACGCCGATGAGGCCGAGTTCCTCGGCAATCACGGAAAAAATAAAATCCGTTTGCGCTTCGGGTAAAAAATGCAACTGGCTTTGCGAACCGAACCCGAGACCGCGACCAAAAACCTGCCCGGACCCGATGGCGATGAGCGACTGGCGAACATTGTAGCAGGTCGTTTCTGCGCAGGCCGGATCGTTCGGATGGAGAAACGCATAGAAACGATCTTTCTGGTACTCCTTCAGGACAAAAAACCAGCTAAAGAGTCCGGCGAACAGCGCGACGAGCACGATGCCGGCAACATACCGCTTTTTTGTCCGGGTGAGACAGAGCAGCCCGAACCACACGGCGATGAGGACAAGGGCTGAACCCAAATCAGGCTGGAGCATGATGAGTCCGACCGGCAGCGCCATAAACAGCGCGCCGCCGAACACAAAGGGCAACCGATCAAACCGGCGGCCCTGGTACTCGGTGTACAGTCCGAGCAGCAAGATGAGTCCTACCTTGGCAAACTCCGCCGGCTGGAAAGAATAGCCCATCAGACGGAACCAGCCCGTAGTTCCACGGATCGTTTCGCCAAAAAACAGCACCAAAACAAGGAGGAGAAGCGCCCCGGTGTACGCGGATTTGGCAGCCGACCGGTAGACGGTCACATGCAGGTTGCCCGCGATAAAGAGGAGGACGACACCGATCGCGGCCGCGATGACCTGCGTCGGAAAATACACGAGCGTTGTCCCGCGCGAGAGATCAATGCCATAAATCGCGGCAAACCCGAGCGCAATGAGTGTGGCGACCAGAAGGAAAAGCGGCCAATCGAATTGCCGCCAGGCGAGCCTGGAAATGGCGAAGTGTCCCATACGTTCTACTTGGGCGCCGGTTCCATAAAGACCGATGGATCGAACACATTCACGAGCGGCGCGAGACGGATGTCCGTGACAATGAGATCAGGCGCGAGGGAACGCAGTTCGATATGGCGGGTCTCACCGGCCAAAAAACGATCGAGCGGGAGGTAGGTGAGACCGGCCGGCTGCTCGCCGGCTCGAAATTCGACGTAAAAAGCCGGACTCCAGAAACTATAGGCGCTCTCATTCGCGATGTCGAACGCGATCTGATGAGCCGGGAGATTCTCCTCGCCGTAGGCCCGATCGAAGGTCAGGTTCGCGGTCGAAAACATGAGTCGCGATCGCAGGTACTCCGACGGATCCGGAACGGCATGCGGGTTCACGCGCTGCCAGCGCACATCATCAATGACGAGCCGCGCGCCGACTGGGTACCCCGCGAGCGACTGGCCAAGTGCGGCCACCGGCCGTTCGGCGAGCGGTAGCACGGTGGTTGCTTCTTTTGGCGTTTCGCCGCCGCTGTAGACGAAGTGATACTCGATGGTCGCGAGCCACCGGGCATTGGGATTTTTTACAAATGCGACCAGGTCATATGTGTCCGGCGTTCCGACGAACACATTCATTCCGAAAACACGCAAAGTCTCGGCTCCATAGGCCGCCTGCTGTGCGGCATAATTTTGAAATGAAACGGTCTCGATCGCCGCGAGCCGCGCGTCAGCCGCGCGGTCAAATACGATGTACTTCCCCCACATGAATACGCTGTACCCGATGGTCATCGCGCCAAACGCGGCGAGGAGCCCACGACAGATTCTAGCGATAAGAAGTTTATGGCGGATAAACCAGGTCGCTGTCTCAAGTTCGCGATTCGAAAACTCGCCGGTTGGGTCGAGGTAGCGTCGAAATGAGGGTGATGACGGATTTTTCTCGAGCATAGGCGCATGAACTCATGCTAACATACAGGCTAGTATACAGGAAAAAAAACGACTCTGAAAGGGCTTGTTTTCTTCCCGTCCATATAGTACAATATCGTCACTTCCTCCCTGTTTTTTGTCAGAAAACAATCCCCCTATGCCAACGAAACGCATCATGAAAGGACGAATCGAAGTCGCCAAAAAACCGACGCCGAACCGCAACGCGCCTAAACCAGCGCCAGTCGTCGCTCGTCCTGTAAAACCTGTCAAAGATGGAAAACCGGCAAGCACCTCCGGCTATAGCGCCAAAAACATCACCGTCCTCGAGGGCCTCGAGGCGGTTCGAAAACGCCCCGGAATGTATATCGGCTCGACCGGAGCAGCCGGCCTCCACCACATGATCTGGGAAATCGTGGATAACTCCTTCGACGAGGCCATGGCTGGCCACTGCAACGATATCACCATCCGCCTCCTCCCGGATCACTGGGTCGAAGTCTCGGACAACGGCCGCGGCATCCCGACTGACATGCACCCGGTAAAAAAAGTGAGCGCCCTTGAACTGGTACTGACCCAGCTCCACGCCGGCGGAAAATTTGGCGACGGCGGCTACAAAGTCTCCGGCGGCCTCCACGGCGTCGGCGCCTCGGTCGTGAACGCCCTCTCGACGCACCTTAAAGCCACTGTGCACCGCGACGGCCAGGTATGGTTCCAGGAGTACAAGCTCG
The DNA here is from genome assembly GCA_964359615.1 of uncultured Gammaproteobacteria bacterium. GTDB lineage: Bacteria > Patescibacteriota > Patescibacteriia > Magasanikbacterales > UBA922 > CAYHTX01. The sequence continues at coordinate 18,026 of CAYHTX010000002.1, forward strand.
GCAAGCCGGTAAAAAAAGTCGCGGCCATCGGTAAGACAAAAGCGACCGGCACGACAATCGCTTTTCGGGCCGACACATCCATTTTTGAGACGATTGATTACCAATGGAAAACGATTATTGATCACCTGCGCCAGCAGGCGTACCTGACAAAAGGCGTCCGTATCCGCATCCAGGATGAACGCGCGGGCGAGGAGCGTGCCATAGACAAAACCGCGCTCGAGCTCGCGGGCGGCATGTACCAGTTTTATTTCGAGGGCGGCATCGCGAGCTACGTCAAACATATCAATAAAAATCGCGAGCCGAAACACGAGAATGTATTTTACGTCGAGAAACACGTGGATGATATCCTCATCGAAATCGCGCTCCAGTACACGGATGATTATAATGAGTCGCTCTTCGCCTTCGCGAACAACATCACCAACCCCGACGGCGGCATGCATGTGGCCGGGTTCCGGACCGCGCTCACCCGTTCGCTCAACACCTACGCCCGCAATAAAAACATTTTGAAAGAAAAAGACGATAATTTAAGCGGCGAAGACGTCCGCGAAGGATTGACCGCCATTATCTCGGTCAAAATTCCCGAGCCGCAGTTCGAAGGCCAGACCAAGGCCAAGCTCGGAAATCCCGAGGTCAAGCCGGCGGTGGAGAGCGTGTTCTCGGACGCGTTTCTCATCTTCCTCGAGGAGCACCCGCGCGACGCCGAGGGCATTATCGGCAAATGCGTGCTCGCGGCCAAAGCGCGCGCCGCGGCCCGTATCGCGCGCGATACGGTTCTCCGCAAAGGCGCACTCGAGGGCTTTACCCTGCCGGGAAAATTGGCGGATTGTTCCAGCCGCGACGCGTCGCAGTCTGAGCTCTATATTGTCGAAGGCGACAGCGCTGGCGGAAGCGCGAAATCCGGACGCGACCGCCGCACCCAGGCCATCCTCCCGCTCCGCGGCAAAGTCCTGAACGTCGAGCGCGCCCGGCTCGATAAAATCCTGACCAACAACGAACTTAAATCGCTCATCATCGCGCTCGGGACCAATATCGGCGAGCAGTTCGACATCGAAAAACTCCGCTACCACCGCGTCATCATCATGACCGATGCGGACGTGGACGGAGCCCATATCCGGACGCTGCTGCTCACCCTGTTTTTCCGCTACTTCCCGACGCTCATTCACCAGGGACACATCTATATCGCCCAGCCACCCTTATACAGCGTGAAAAAAGGCAAAGACGTTACCTGGCTCTACAACGATGCCGAGCTTGAAAAATACAAAAAGGAGTATGGCATTACGGATGCGGATATTCAGGAAGCAAATGTCGAGAGCGAGACCCCACCCAACCCTCCCCTTGTAGGGGAGGGAAAGGGAGGGGTTACGGAAGTTCGAGGAGACAGGACAGCGAAACTCAACATCCAACGCTACAAAGGTCTCGGTGAGATGAACCCGGAACAACTCTGGGAAACGACGATGAACCCGGGGAACCGCGTCATGAAACAAGTCACGATCGAAGACGCCGAAGCCGCGAGCGAAGTCTTCGATGTGCTCATGGGCTCAGAGGTCGCGCCGCGCAAAAAATTCATCCAGACGCACGCGAAGAGCGTGAAGAATTTGGATATTTAAACCTTATGTCCGCCGACCCACGCGCCGGTCAAGCTCATAGCGCTGCTGCATGAGCTGGCCCATAGCCGTCACCTGAAACGGATACGCAAACGTGAGTTGAATTTTTTTATTCGGCAACCCATACCGCCCGGCTAGCGTTGGGATAAGATCCGGATGCGTTTCGCCGTATCGTCGCACCGTCACAATATTGATGCCATTCTGCTCAAGCTCCGCTGGAGCAAATGCAGTGTCTTGTCCGGCCGAGATCACCCCCGCCATCAATTTCATTTTATTTTCGAGAAGCACCGGCCCGCCATTGTAGGCCGAGAGCGCCAGCCCGAGTTGGCCATACTTCGCTGTTAGCTGCGCCAGATAGCGAGCGGCCACGTGAACACTTAGGTCTATGCTCGCCCGAAGCTGGTCGGCGGTCACGCGCTCCCCCATGGCTGTCGAAGCGGTAGCGGGCTGAATCTGCATGATCCCGACTGCCGACTCCTGCCCAGAAATGATAGGCGGGGTTACCGCGTCCACGCTCTTCGCGCCCTCGACCCCGAGGACGCCATAGAGTATTTCCTCCGGGATCCGGTACCTGGCCGCATACTTCTGCACCGCCACGACGATCCTCCGCTCATTGGCCCGAAACACCTGAAAATACCGCCGGGCATTGTCGCGAAATTGTGGGCTGGTCTGGTCTGTTGTACCGAACGCTTCGGTGAACAATCCGGCGCCTTCTTTGCGGGTATAGAGCTCAAAAAAATGCATGAGAACGTCTTTCAAATCCTGCGGATAGTGCTCTAAAACCAAAAGCTCGCGAAGTTGCCCGACATTGTTCGCCGCTTCGGCCAACCGTTCAACCTCGCGCCCGAGGTCGGTATCCCAATCAAACGGAACCCGCGCCGCCTCTGCTTCGGTGCGAGCATCCGGCAGGGGCGGGGGTGGTTCGATGGCTCCGCCCCGTCGTCGTGCGCCACGCGATCCGGCCGCATGTTCATCGAGATAATCATTCTGGATGGCCCGGCGATCAATTTCAACCATGGCTTTCGCAATCCGCTGATGGCGAGCAATGCGCTCGGCATACGCCCGTTCGTCATCGAGACGCGCACTTTCCGTCATGACATCTCTCCCCTTGACCCAGAGGTAATACCCAGCCAGCGGCCCGCCGACGTACTTCGCCAATTTCGTAAGCATATCAACCAAAAAATACCGCCGATCCATAATTTTCTTGTTCGGATGTTTCGACCATGGTTCCGGCGACTGATCGGCTTCCCCACGCTG
>CAYHTX010000003.1:0-19985 GCA_964359615.1 uncultured Gammaproteobacteria bacterium
GCGGACGAACCCGTGGTCGCGAATCTTGAGATTGATCTCGTAATTATCGTAAAAACTCGTCTGATCGAGATTACTCGTGCCGACGATCGCAAGCGCATCATCCACGATCATGCCCTTGCCGTGCATCATTTGGCCCAAAAAATGAATATTGACTCCGATGCGCCGGAGCACGGCAAAGCACCCGTACGCGGCGTAGGTCGCGAGACGAACGTCCGTTCGAAACGGAATCAGGAGGTCGATCTTCACTCCGCGGCGACGCGCCTGCCAAACGGCGCGCAGGAAGTATTTATCCGGAAAGTAATATGGAGAAAAAAAGATGACTCGCTGACGCGCCTGACGCAGACCTTGGATATACCGATCCCGGATATTAGAATGGGTTTTGTGCGGCGAACCCACGATCACTTCAGTAGTCTCTCCCGTCGCCGATCGCTGCCGTCGGAGTAAGTGTCTGATCTGCCACTTCTCTCCCCCAGATACGAGGTACGATTTTGCGAACGATCTCACAAGCGCACGAACAACGCTACCACTAACCCTCAGATGAATATCGAGCCATGAACGCATGCTCCGATTGATGTTGACGCCTCCCATGAATCCTACTCCCTCATCGATGATAAGCAGCTTGCGATGCGTGCGCGCGTAAAGGGGCCGCCACCAGCGCCACCACTTGCGCCGCCGTTCGGAAAAAAGCCGGACATCTGCCCCGGCGTCACTGAGCGATGCGAGACGTGCGCTTGATATCGAACTGCTGCCGAATGCGTCAATGATCAATTTCACTTCGACTCCGGCCCGAGCTTTCGCCTCGAGCAGATCATAAAACGGCTTTCCGGCTTCATCATCGAGAAAAATATACACTTCCCAAAAGACGGATCGCGAGGCGCTTTGGACGGCCCGAAACATCGCCCCCCAGGCGTCTTCGGTTCGCGAATAAATGATATACGGACAATTCATAGTGAGTGAACCATATATCAGGTATCATATACCAGACAACAAAGAAATACCAATCACTCATTTTTTTTCATTGACTCGCCGGAAAAATAATCCCGGCCAATGAGATCATCCGGCAGGTACTCCTGTTTTACTTCCCCCACAAAATCCGGATTATACTTGTACTCCTTTCCGTAGTCGAGATCTTTCATGAGCTTCGTCGGTGCGTTTCGAATATGGAGCGGCACGCCGAGATGCGACGTGGCGCGGGCATCCTCGGCCGCCGCCGCGTACGCCGTGTAGAGCAGATTTGATTTTTTTGATTTTGCACAGTAGATAACGGCCTGCGCGAGATGCACAGTGCACTCTGGCATCCCGAGGTAATGACAGGCCTCGTACGCCGCGATTGCTTGCACCAACGCCTCGCTATTCGCCATGCCGATGTCTTCGCTCGCAAATCGGACGACGCGACGGGCAATATAGAGCGGATCTGCTCCGCCCTCAAGCATGCGCGCGAGCCAATAGAGCGCCGCGTTCGGATCGCTCCCGCGCATGGATTTATGGAGGGCTGAAATCGTGTTGTAAAATTCTTCGCCCTTTCTATCGAACACCACGTGCGTCCGCTGCAATGCCTCCCTGATGTGATCAATGGTTAATGAAGCAAAATTTCCCTCTCCTATTAGGAGAGGGCCAGGGTGAGGTTCGTCTCGAACACGCTCATCATGCATGCTCACGAGAATCTCCAAAGTATTGAGCGCCATCCGTGCGTCGCCACCCGCAATCTCAGCCAGGTAGTCGAGGGCCGCATCATCGATCGGCATCTGCAGCTTTCCCAATCCTCGCTCTTTATCCTGAAGAGCACGCCCCAGTATCTGCCGGATCTCATTTGTTGACAATTTTTTCAAAACAAAAACCCGAGAACGCGAAAGAAGCGCGCCAATAATTTCAAATGAAGGATTTTCGGTTGTGGCGCCGATGAGCGTCACGATCCCCTGTTCCACATACGGCAGCAGCGCATCCTGCTGCGCTTTGTTCCAGCGATGGATTTCATCAACAAAAAGAATCGTCTTTTGTTTTTTGGCTGTGAGTCGCTCCTCCGCCTCCTCGACGGTACTCATGAGTTCAGCCTTGCCGCTCTTCACGGCCGAGAGCGCCACAAAAAAGGCATCCGTCGCTTCCGCAATAAGCCGGGCAAGTGTGGTCTTGCCGACGCCTGGCGGACCCCAAAGAATCAGCGACGGCACCTGGTCGGATTCGATAAGCCGACGGAGAAGCTTCCCTCTGCCGATGAGATCTTCCTGACCAAAAAATTCCTCAAAACTCCGCGGTCGCAGGCGGTCAGCGAGCGGCTGAACGGTTGTTTCGTTGTCTGGCATCATAAAAGTACCGTCATCCCTCTACCAATCCGTTCAGATGACGATGCGAATGAGAGCAACAAGCGCGATGCCGCTCCAAACGATATTCAAGACTGCAGACTGGTATACTTTCCGCGACAGCGAAATCCACGCGATGCCGGCCGCGGCCGTCAGATTTAAGAGTTGATAGACAATGCCGTCGGGCGGAAGGAAAGAAAAACTTACTAGAAAATACGCCATGAGAGCCGCCCCCATGCCGTACCAGCCGACCGCTTCGGGAATGAATTTTTTCATATCTACGGATGGATTGTGGTGCCGGTGAACAAAGTACCGCGGAGCGCCTCTTTTACCCGCGTGAGATCAGTTCCTTTCACAATCCGAATGGTCAATCTGAATCGCTCGGCTTCCTGGCTCGCAATGGGGTCAAACGGCGCGCTTTTTCCCGCTTCCCAGCGATTTCCGACAATGTGCCTGCGAAAATCATGCCAGGTGATTGATTCGATCTTGGCCGCGTCAGGAAATTTATTCGGGTCTTTATCATATACGTATTCAATGTTCGACAGATTGATGACTTCTCTCGCGTGATAGGTCTTGGCGAGGAGAACGGCATCTTTGTCCGTGGAACAGCCCGGCTTCCAGCCCGCGGCGATGAGAATCGGCTTTTTCGTCTTCACTTTTTTTGTCGGATCAGTGACCACCGCATCATGCGCATACCCTTTAAACAGAAACTTCACAAATTGTGCATTAAACACCGTCGAGTGAATACCGATCCAATCGAGATCTTTCTCCGCGAGCGGTACCACCTGCCGCGCGGCATCTTGATAGACTCGACAGGTAGCGCCGCCGCCGACAACAAGAATAAACCGGCTGCCTTTTTTTACCTCGCCCAAAATGAGTAGGCGAAATTTTTTTAAAAAGTCAATATCAAAGCCGGATTTCGGAATAACAATCGAGCCGCCGACGGAAATAATTTTGTACGGCTGTGCTCGCATAGCTAACTGTGCCGCCCGCTAAAATAACTGGAATTCCCAGTTTCTTTATGCCGTCCGCGCGTTTTCGGCGACCGTTTTATCTTCTCGGCCTGTGCCGCTTTCCACGGACTCGGCGTGCGAAAGCCCGCATTCTTTCTTTTGATTCTGGTGGAGGAATGATCTTTCATAAAGTATGTAAAAAATCTTCAATGGTTTGGTACCGCTCCTGGAATAGGAGGTAGAGCGTTTCCGGCTTGGCCGGCTCCCCGATCAGGATGCATGGCTTACCCATACCATACGCTATACCAATTTCTATATGCGATGCCTGACCGGCCGGCAAAAACAGTATGGCGCGCTCTGACTCCCGGAGTCCTTCTAGGTCGCGTTTGAATAGATGCTGAAATTGCGGATCAGTATAAAAAAATCTTTTATTGATTCCATGTGCTGCATCTGCGTCTCTGGATCAGCCTCGGCCATATCCGGGTGCGCCGGCCAATCATTGCAGGTATAGCAGGTTCGGCCTTTTTCTCGAATTCCATTTGCGAGCTTGAGAACCTGGTCACGATTGCGAAACCGAAAAAAGATTCCGAAAGTGCTCATACACTTCTTATGCGCGATAGTCAGGTCTCGCCAGACTGTTCATGAGCCAACCGACCAGCGTCATAATGAGCGCACCAAGGAAAGCCGGAGCGAAACCCGTCACGGTAAACCCCTTGACAATCGTGGCGACCAGCCAAAACATGAACCCATTAATGACAAACGTAAAAAGTCCAAGTGTCAGGATATTCGCCGGCAGGGTGAGCAGGATGACGATCGGCCGAATCACCGCGTTCACGAGTCCAAGCACGAGCGCGGTAATGAGGGCCGCATAGAAACCATCTACCTCGACTCCGGGGAGATAGAGGGCAATCACGAGAAGCGTGAGCGCATTGACAAACCAGCGGATGATAAGGTTCATAGAGATGCAGATATTACGGTAGTAGTATACTGTCTTTTTTCCGTATAATCAAGCCATCGTTCACGAGGCCGGAAAGGATCTCCTGAAAGCGCGCGGGCGGCAACTCGAGAAATGTGGCCGAGAGACCACCCTCGCGTATCTTCCCCTTTGCCCGCAAGCAATCAATAATCCTGCCGCGATAATACCGATTCGTCTCGCGAAACGGAACAGCAGCGAGGTGTAGATTCTTGCGTTTTTTCACCCTCTGCAATATGCGCGGATAGGCGCGGCAATAGTTATGGATCATGGGTATTCCGCCACGGCAAATACGCACGCCTATGGCTTCGATACCAGGCTGACATTCTTTTTCGAATCTGTTCCAGGTTCATGGCATTCGGAACTACACACTGACCGGCGCCCGCGGCGTCGTCCCGATAACCTCAACCGGGGTTCCAATCGGCGCGTATTTGTAGATAATCTCCACATCCTTTTCGCGCATATTCACGCACCCGCGCGAACGCGGTTTGATGCCGAAGTCATCATGCCAATAGGCGGTGTGCAAATAATAGTGCGGCTTGAACTGGAGATTCCATTTCACATTTTTATAATCGTACGTCGCGCCGGTATACCGCATCACCGGCACTTTGCGCTCGATGCTAAACCGGCCTACCGGGGTCGCGGTCCGCCAATAGCCGGTGGATACGGGTGCTTCATGCATGATGACATCGGCCACAATATACTGAATGCGTTGGCTCGTGAGGTCAATGAGAATCATCGGCCGATTTTTCTTGACCGGCGCCGGATCGGTCGGACTGTACCCATACATGACCTCATCGAAGTCAGGATAGGTATCGCCGTCCGTGTCAGTGTCAGCGGCGTTCGAGCCAAAAAGTTTTTCTTGATCATCAGTCAAGCCGTCGCCATCGCTGTCAACGAGAGCGCCGCTCGCTCCGGTCGGAACAAGAAAAAAAGTGAAGACCGCAGTAACAAGGATCAGCCGGTGGAGGAGCATAGTATGTCAAAAATATTACCTATTATTATGGAGAAAAATAGCGTCTTTGTACAGCCTCATTTCAATGTCACCGCTCTCATCAGTCCGCCAAATGTCAGCGCCGCTCCGCTCCAGTCGCCGGATGACACGCTGAGATGGATGTCCATAGGTATTTTCCTTACCGACCGAAATGGAGGCATAGCGCGGACTGACAGCATCAACAAACGCTTGACTCGATGATCCCGGACTTCCGTGATGCCCCACTTTGAGGACATCGCTGTCAAGTTCGCCCTTCGCGGCTCCGACGAGGTACTCCTCGAGCGCGCGCTCGGTGTCGCCGGTAAAGAGAACGCTCTCCGCCCCAAACGTGAGTTTCGCGACGATCGAGGTATTATTGTCAATCGGCTCCTCGACGCTACCCGGGACACTCATATCCGCAGTGACCGGATGATCCGGATACAGGAATGAAAAGGTCGAACTCGCCAGCTCCCACGTCTCGCGTCCCCCAATCTCGTGATACACGGCGTCCTCCGACTCTACCATATCCCAGAAATAGCGCCAGTACGGCTCTTGATTTTTCCTGAGGCCGTTATACACGATATGGTTCACCCGGAACCGCTTCAAGACATCAATGCACCCGCCATAATGATCATTGTCCGGATGCGTCACGATGAGGTAATCAATGGTCCGATCAAACGGCGTCATCACCCGGCCGAGCGCTACCAAAATCCGCCCGTCTTTCGCGCAGTCAATCAGCATGTCTTCGCCGGACGGAAAAATAATATAACTCGCATCTCCCTGGCCAATGTCGAGGAATGTGACTGTCACATGCGGCAGATGCTGATCCTCTGGAGCGGCGACTTCCGCGGCAAGCTTTTCTCCTTTCACTCGCGCATAGCGAACATACACAAGAAGGAGGAGCGTGACAAGTAAAAGAGAACTAATCAACAAAAATAATCTCCGTTCTTGGATATATCTCATACCTCGCCCAGTATATCACACGGACAAGTCAAGCGCAGACTGAGATGGTGCCACAGGAACGCGATACCGACATACCCGAACGCCATTCCCCACCACGGGATCGTGATGTCGAGGACGGCGAACGGCAGCTCGGAAAACCACGTCACGACTGCAATCACGTACCCCATGCCGATATACGAACACCAGGCCAAGAGCTGAGACATCCAGGGCACGAATGAAAAAAGCAGCGTGAAAAATCCAAAGGCCATGATAATCGGAACAGCGGGAAGCACAAGAATATTTACGATCGGCGCGATGAGCGACAGCCGGCCAAACTGATAGAGCATGAGTGGCAGCGTCGCGATAATGGCGGAAAATGTTTGGGCCAACATTTGTTTTACATTCAAAAAGGTTGGTAGGGACTCAAGGAGAGTCTCAAACAGCGGCGCGAGATATACCAGTCCGAGTGTGGCGATAAATGACAATTGGAATCCAACGTCCCAGAGCAAGATAAACGGATTGTGGAGTGTCATGAGGGCGGCGCTGAGCGCGAGCGCATTTCCGACCCGGCTCATCCGTCCAAGCTGCCGCGCGAGAATGACGAGAAAGCCCATAATGCCTGCCCGAATGACTGACGCGCCCGCGCCGGCAAAAAAAACAAAAATGATGAGGCCGAGTGTCACCAGCCAAAATGCCTGTTTACGCGGGATCCAGAGCCGGATACAAAGTCCCATGATGACAGTCGCAATGAGCGAGATATTATAGCCAGAGATCGCGAGAATGTGCGTGACCCCGGTCCGGTTAAAATCCTCGGCCAATCGCTCTCCGAGTCCGCCGCGGTAGCCGTAAAGAAGTCCGGCCATGAAACTGGCATACGGTTCGCTCCAAAGAAGTGTGATCCGGTTGGCGATATATGATTTCACCATGAGCAGCCTGGCCATATACGTGTTCCCGCCACCATCGCCGATCTTTTGCACGTGCGGATGTTCGCAAATGGAAAACACCCCGAGCCGCGCGAGATACATGTCATAGCGGAAATCATCGAAGGCTTCCGGCGCTTCGAGGTCGCAGCGAAGGCGTACACGGTCGCCGTAGGCGTATTCTGGATACTGCGGCGCTTTTACATAGACCCGGCCGGACAGACTGTCTGTCTGCGTTTCCGATTGTACTGTCTTAATTTCTACGATATACCTCGCCTCGCCAACGCGAACATCCGGCTCTTCCGCAATAAATCCTTCGAGAGCAATTGACTGACCATTCTCCTCAGCTATATCGTGGAAGCTGGGAAACGCAGACGCATATCGGAACACTCCGAAGAGCGCGAAAAGCGATACAAAAAGAAAAAACCTCCCTGTTCTATGTTTCCAAAATACCTGGAGGAGTCCAGCAAGGGTGAAGAAAGCAAAATAAAAATAGACGAAATCAATCCGCGAACTTACAAAAAGCGACGCCAACGCCACGCCTCCTAAAAAAGAAAAGCAAAACGCGAGAAGCGTTTTGCTTTTTGATTCGACGATGCGTTGCAGCATAACCGCGTATATTCCTCCCCGTCACTTCCCGATCTCTCCTTGGGATAAACGTTACACCACGATACTCACCAATTTCCCCTTCACGTAAATCACTTTCTTCGGCTCTTTTCCTGCGAGATGTTTCTGCACGTTGGCGCTCGCGAGGGCGAGGCGTTTCACTTCTTCTTCACCGGTATCAGGAGCCACGTCAATCGTGTCGCGGAGTTTACCATTAACCTGGATTGCGATCGTGACTGTGTCAGCAATAAGATATTTCGGATCATACGTTGGCCACGGTTCGAAAGCAATGCTCCCCGAACCGCCGGTCAGACTCCACAGTTCCTCGCAAATATGAGGTGCAAATGGTGACAGAAGTTTTAATGCTACATGGTACATGCTACATGGTACATGATCAGCCTTCATCATTTCGTTCGTCAGTTCCATCAGCTTCGCGACCGCGGTATTAAACCGCATGGCGTCAATGTCTTCTGTGACCTTCTTGATGGTCTGGTGGAGCAATGTCTGGAGCTTCGGCGTAACCCCTCCCGTTCCCTCCCCCACCTTACTTTGGAGATTCCAGACTCTGTCTAAGAACCGCCGGACGCCGACGAGCCCATCCGTATCCCACTCCACTGCCTGATCAAACGGTCCCATGAACATGATATAGGTGCGCAGAGCATCGGCGCCAAACTGATCCACCATTTCATCAGGATTCACTACATTGCCTTTACTTTTACTCATCTTCTCCCCGCCTTTGGCGAGAATCATGCCGTGGCTGGTGCGCTTCATGTACGGCTCACGCATTTTTTGTAATGGTTCTCGGTTCGGAATGGCGCCAATATCATACAAAAATTGATTCCAAAATCTCGAGTAGAGCAAATGCAACACCGTATGTTCCATGCCCCCGTTATACCAGTCCACCGGCATCCAGTATTCCAGTTTTTCTTTTGAGGCCAAGACTTGATCATTGTGCGGATCAGTGTACCGGAGGAAATACCAGCTCGACCCGGCCCAGTTTGGCATGGTATCAGTCTCGCGCCGAGCTTGTCCGCCGCAGCGCGGACACGTCGTCTTTACCCACTCCGTCATAGCCGCGAGCGGCGATTCGCCGGTATCGGTCGGTTGATATTTTTCGACTTTCGGCAGTTCGAGTGGCAATTCCATCTCTGATAACGGCACCCAACCCGGGTTAATTTTTTCACCCTCACTCAATCCATTCAATATTCCTGATTCATGATTCTTAATTCGTGATTCGCAATTAGCACAATACACAAGTGGAATCGGCTCGCCCCAATACCGCTGCCGCGAAAACACCCAGTCGCGGAGTTTGTATTGGACTTTGCGTTTGCCGAGGCCTTTTTCTTCGAGCCAGGCAATAATTTTTTCTTTGGCTTCATTAGTTTCCAAACCATCAAGAAAGTCAGAATTCGTTGCTATTCCTTCATCAGGGAAACACCTCTTGCCTTCTAAAATTAATTCAAAAAATTCCTGTAATTTTTCTTCCTCATTTTCTCTTTCTTTCAAGAAGTCGAGAAAGTGTAAAACATCTTTTGAGCTTTTCGGCATCACCACATTTTTTCGAAGTTTATCTTGAGATTGTCTGGTTTCCGGTTCGACAACATATAAAACAAACTCCCAATCCCGCTCGTCATGAGCCGGCACGGCCATAATCGCGCCGGTGCCGTAGGAGCCGAGGACATAATCAGCGACCCAGATCGGGATTTCTTCGCCATTTGCCGGATTCACAGCCCTCACTCCCTGAACTTCAACGCCGGTTTTTTCCTTCTCAAGATTTGTTCGCTCGATATCTGTCTTTCCTACTGCCGCGCCGGCATACGCTTTCACCGCCTCATAATTCGTTATCCGAGATTGCAGATCCTCAATCAGCGGGTGTTCTGGAGCGAGCACCATGTATGTCGCGCCAAAGAGCGTATCCGGACGAGTCGTAAAAATTTCGAGGATCTTGTCATGCGCGCACCCCATGCGGCTGCCTTTTGGCCGATCTGGACAGCAGGCGCAGGGAACCGTGAATCGGACCAGTGCGCCCTCACTCCGCCCGATCCAATTCTCCTGCTGCACTTTGGCCCGTTCGATATAATCAACCTGCTTCAAACCTTCGAGGAGGCTTTCCGCATATTTAGTAATGGCAAGGAGCCATTGCTCTTTATTCCGCTTCTCGACTGGCCCGCCACAGCGTTCACATTTTCCGTCCACCACTTCTTCATTCGCGAGGCCAATTTTACAACTCGGACACCAGTTAATCGGCTGATTTTTCTTGTAGGCCAGGCCGTGCTTGAAAAGCTGTAAAAAAATCCACTGCGTCCATTTATAATACTTCGGATCGGTCGTATCAACTGCGCGCGACCAGTCGAAACTGAAACCGAGCGACTTGAGCTGACGCGTGAAGGTGGCAATATTTTCGGCCGTGACCTCGGCTGGCGGTCGGCCGGTTTTGATGGCGTAGTTTTCTGTCGGGAGGCCAAAGGCATCAAACCCGATCGGGTACAGCACATTGTACCCTTCCATCCGTTTTTTTCGACTCACCACATCCATGGCCGTAAACGGCCGCGGGTGGCCGACGTGGAGCCCCGCGCCGGACGGGTACGGGAATTCGATTAGGGTGTAGAGCTTTCCTGCCCTGAGCGACTTGCCCTGAGCCACGTCGAAGGAAGCCGAGGGGTTTTTGTCCGAGACTTCGTTGGCCTGAAACGTGCCGTGTTCGTCCCAAAATTTTTGCCATTTTGGTTCGATCTCTTTTGGGTTGTATTTGTTCATAGCTATTATATTTCCTCCCCTCAGAGGTCTCGACCGTGAGCTCGACCGAACGGAGAGGTTAGGTGGGGTCTTTTAATGCAAAGTATTCCGATTTCTAGAAATGCATTTTAGTACTGATATTTAGAGCCTCCGAAGACCCCCTCTCGACCACACGAAGTGGGGAGATCCCCCTCATAGGGGGAGAATTTTTATGTGCGCAGCAACGCCAACACTTTCGGATGCAACTTCGGATTCGCAATCACAAAATCCCGCCGATACCGCGTCCAGGGATTCCCTGCCGAATCAGTCACGAGCGCGCCGGCTTCGCGGCAGAGAAGCGCGGGGGCAAGATAATCATGGTCAAAACCGCAGTTGCCGGCGTAAAAATCCATGCCGCCGTTCGCGACATAGGCGCAGGGAAGCATGGTGCCGTAGTTGTGCAGCCAGGTCGTGGTTTCGTTAACCAGCCTGACCATCATTCGATCAAACTCGATTTCGTGCGTCGTATTGTCCCCGCGCGTGCAACAGCCGAAGCCGTAATCCAGCGATTCGACGCTATTCACCCGCACCGGCGTATCATTCATCGTGGTCCCTTTTCCGCTCTCCGCGAAAAACAACTCATCGGCGAGCGGATCATAGATGGCCGCGAGATATATCTCGCCGCGTTTCATGACTGCCATCATCACGCACCACATCGAGATCCCGGCGGCAAAATTTCGCGTGCCGTCAATCGGATCAATCACCCACTCGTACTCAGCGCCGGGATTAATATCCTCTTTAGACTCTTCAGTGTGAATATGGTGATCCGGGTACCGCTCGTGGATGGATGAAACTAAAAAATTGCTGACTGCGACGTCCGCGTCAGTCACGAGGTCCGACAAATTCGTCTTGGTGCGATGACTCACCCCGGCCTCAAAATACTCCTTCGCCAGTTTTCCGCCCTCCTTGATGATCGTTTTCAAGAATTCATCCATAAGATAAGATAGGCCTATCTTATCTGGATGGAAGCGAAAAATCAAGTAAAACCTAGCCTCGCGCCCGCATCGCCTCGGCGATCCGCTCCACCGCGAGCACAAACGCCGCGGTGCGCAGGGAGACATCATATTTCTCTTTTCGATCCCAGACCGCGTGAAATGATTCCACCATAATCTTCTCGAGTTTCGCGAGCACCTCTTCTTCGGTCCAATAATAGTTCATGGCGTTTTGGACTTGTTCAAAATAACTCACCGTGACGCCGCCCGCATTGGCGAGAATGTCCGGCGCCGAGACAATGCCTTTTTTCTCGAGAATCTCGTCCGCCTCAGGCGTGACCGGACCGTTCGCGAGTTCGACGATCAATTTGGCTTTCACCTGACCGGCATTTTCTTTCGTAATCACGTTTTCGAGCGCCGCTGGCACTAAAATATCTACCGGGAGTTCAAGTAAGTGTTCATTGGAAATCTTTTTACAACTCTGGCCATTGGCCTCAGCCCGAAGATCACACACGCTCCCTTCGCAGTAACAGCCGACAACACTCCCTTGTTTCTTCACTTCATCAACGCGGCGCGGATCCAAACCTTCTTTCCGGTAAATCCCACCCTTGGAGTCACTCAAGGCCACGATTCTGTAGCCAAGGTTGCGCAAGAGTTTCGCCATGTGGCTGCCCGCATTGCCAAAGCCCTGAACGGCAACCGTGGTCTTTTCTGGCTCGAGTTCAAGTTTTTTTGCCGCCTCGCGGAGCACATACACACCTCCCTGCGCAGTCGAAAAACCGCGTCCGGCTGAGCCGCCGAGCGCGATTGGCTTCCCCGTTATCATCCCAGGCGCATGAACGCCCACCAATTTTTCATACTCATCGAGCATCCAGCCCATGATCTCCGGCGTCGTATAGACGTCCGGCGCCGGCACGTCCTGGGTGGGACCGAGGTATTTGTAGATCGCCTGAATATATGCCCGCGACAGCCGTTCGAGTTCGCCGTGCGACAATTCTTTCGGGTTCACGATAATCCCGCCTTTCCCGCCGCCGAGCGGGATCCCAACGACCGCGCACTTCATCGCCATCCAAAACGACAGCGCTTTGACTTCATCGAGCGTGACATCCGGGTGATATCGAATGCCGCCCTTAAATGGCCCTCTCGCGTCATTGTACTGGCTGCGGTAGGCGGTAAAAACTTTTGTCTCTCCGCTATCCATCGTGACGGGAAGGGATACGGTCAGTATCCGTTCCGGAGCTTTCAGCACTTCGTGGATGGCTTTGGGAAGCGTGATGAGCCGAGCCGCGCGATCGAGCTGCTGAATGGCATTCTCAAATGGATTCTGCATAGAATAAAGGAAGGTTGAAGGCTGTGCCTAGTGTAGAGCAGGGGGGAAACCGCTGTCAAGCGCGCCGGGAGCGGCTGCGCCCCTCTTTTAGGAGAAGCGTGAGAGCCGCGGCACCTGCGCCAGAGAGGCCGAGGCCAAGGTCAAAAAGCGTATCCCCCACCCCTTTTTGGAAATGAGCGAAAAACAGGATATCAATGAGGTACTCATACCATTCCCAAACCACCGCGATCACTGCCACGAGTCCAAGGACAAAAAGAAAGGAGAGGAACGGATGGCGAAAGACCACGAGCTTTTTTTGCGTGAGCGCGTGGAGTAAAAAGACACCGCTCGCGCCGAGGCTCGCGCCCCCGAGGAGATGCATCGGGATGTCAAAATCAGGCACGTGCGTGTAGACGTCAAAGAAAACGACAGCGGCGGTGTGGAAGAGATAAACGAGCACCGGAGGCAGGAGAACCCTGCCTCCGGTGCGAACCAGCGGATCCATAGTTATGAGCCGGATTCATGACGCTCCCGCGAACGGCGGACGCGCCGGTAGAGCCAAAGCGTCACGAGGGCCACGAGGAGCCAGATCGGGGAATAAACAACGAGACGGATGAGAAAATTCACGACCCCTTTGCCGAATTCGATGAGATCCCGGAGCGAATCCTTCGCAACCGCGAGCGGCTTCCACCGATCTGCGTCATCAACGACCGGGAGTTGATCAGGGTCAGTCGAAAAATACACGGTCACGGTCGAGAGGCGCGCGCTTTCCTCGAGATATTTCTTTCGCCCCTCCAGCCGCTCAATATCGCTTCTGACTGCCGAGAGTTCACGCTGAACCGCGAGCACGTCCTCGATCTTCTGCGCGCGCTTCATGATGTCGAGAAATTGCGCCTCAGTCGCCCGGAGATTTTTGAGCTGCGCCTCGACATCCACAAATTCCTCCGTCACATCCTGGCCATCCACGTGCTGACTTTCTACCTCGCCCAATTTCTTCACTTCACCGAGTCCGGCATCAAAAAGTTTTGAGGGAATACGCACGGTGACCGAGCCGTTGAGCGCCAAGCCATTTTTTTGGATATTTCGCGAGACTTCAAAACCGCCATTCTCCGTCGCATACCGCACGACTGCGTCCACTGCTGTCGGCACATCTTGAACCACGATCGCAAGCGTTGCAGTTTTTATGATCAGCCGCTCTTTGGGAATCAGACTCTCGTCCGGGTAGCCGGCTTCATAGCCCGGACGTTCCGGGGGAACCATGTTTGCCGCCTTTTCATAGTCGGCACTGTCAGAACTAAGCGCAAGACCGAACGTGTCAGAGCCATATCCGGCTGTGAGCGGCGCGGAAGAACCGGTGGTTTGTCTCATATTCCTCCCGGCATACCCGCCAATCATCATGAGCAATACGAGAACCGCGCCGACTGCGGCGAGGATGATCGGGAGACGCTGTTTTGGAAGCATAAGGTTAAAAAAATAAAAGTCACTTATATTCAACGCGACAAGAAACAAAATGTAACAAAACGAATCAGCGGTAGTATATCAAATGTGCGGGTACTAAAACAATCCCGACTGAGCCGGGATTGTGTGAAAACCCAGGACTACACGTGCTTATCAATGACAGCTTTCAATTTCTCTTTCGGCACGCCGCCGACGACCTTATCCACGACTTGTCCGTTCTTGAAAATGAGGAAGGTCGGAATGCTGAGCACCTGATAGTTGCCGGCCGTCACCTGATTGTCATCCACATTGAGTTTCCCGATTTTGATCTTCCCTGGATCGTATTCCCCGGCCAGTTCCTCGACCATCGGTCCCATCATCTGGCACGGGCCGCACCATGGTGCCCAAAAATCCACAAAAACCGGGGTAGACGACTTTAAAACCTCGGCCTCAAAGTTGGCGTCGGTGAGCATGATTTCTGCCATACGTGTTCGTTAAAGATAATGAATCCTCCGGGACTTGTAGTATACCAGAATGCCAAAACTATTTCTCTGTGGATGAGTCGCCCCTCGCTTCCACCACTTCTCGGGACGACTGAGTTTCATGCCGTTTCACGACAAGCGAGCGTATCTTATCATCTTCAGCAAAGAGAAAGCGGATTTCAGACAAAACCCCGGTATCCGGATGCCGGTATTTGACGATAAAACCGGTAGGGAATTTATTCTCACCTGCCTGAGGCGGATCTCCATTATCAATGACGGTGGGTTCATTGTAGCCGTCACCCAAATAATTGTAGCGTTCCTCAATATCGAACGAACCTGCAATTTCAAGGCCCGAGAGCGAAGGAGGTGAAAGAAACAGTTGCCGCATCTCGTCTCCCCGGCTCGCGGCGATGACAAACGCCGCGCCTTTTTTCAAATCAACCTTATTTCCGATCTGCCGCGTGTCCATGCCGCGGCGCTTATCATCCTCCTCGAGCAGGTAGATATCCGGGCCATAGGCGCGAAAAATCGCGGTCAGCATATTCATTTCCTCAGCCTCGATGTGGCTCTCTTTGATTTGCGCCTTCATGACCTCGGCCGCTTTCGGATCTTCCGTATCCACGCGGTTTGCGGTTTCCGCTTCAGCGGTTTTCAGCTTCACATCCTTGAAAGCGATGAGGTCCTGCCGGGATACTTTCACGAGCTCCACGCGCTGACCATTCAGGAGATGCGACCACGGGTGCGCATCCACCACATCGCGATTGACGCGCATCTTCGGTTTCTCTTCTTCGGCTGATTGTTAACGTGCAGCGCCGGCGCGAACATCGTCTTCAGATTCGACGATTCTCAGCCGCGGTTCTTCTTCCGGGGACAATTTTCGGGCTGCATTTGTTCCGGCCATAGGCACAATTACGCAAAAACAATTTTTCTGGCCTTGCTGGTAACAGTGTAAAATTCAAGGATATCGCCGACTTCGATCTTGGTTTTCCCCTCGAACCTGAGACCGCACTCAGTCCCGCTCGGCACTTCTTTCACTTCCTGCTTGCCGGTATAACAGCTCACGATCTTGCCTTCGCCGAGCACCTCGCCCGCCCGTTTCACCCGCGCGCGGGCGTCCTTCACGACTTTCCCCTCTTCGATCCGACCGCCGGTGGTCATGGCGCCCTTATCGGTACGGAAAATTGCCAGAATCTTCGCCCGCCCGAGTTCGGTCGTGATTTTCTCCTGGGTAAGCATTTTTTCGAGCTCTTGTTTCACCCAGTTGATGAGGTCATAAATAATTTCGTAACGCAGGAATGGAATCTCTTTTGTCTGCATGGATTCCTGAATCGCCAGCGACGCATTCACGTGGAAAGCAATCACCGTCCCATGTCCGGCTTCAGCTTTGCCGAGGTCGTCCTCAGTAATATTTCCGAGACCCTTGCCGATGACTTTGACGCCGACTTCATCGTGGCGGATTTTTTCAAGCGAGCCGATAATCGCCTCAAGCGAGCCGAGCACGTCCGCTTTAATAACGAGATTGAGGAGCTTCTTCTTGCCTTCCTCTTCCTCACTGGTCGGCTCAGCTGTCTGCGCCACAACAATGCGCTCAGCGCCGGTCTGCTGCGTGCGTTTTTGTTTGACATCAATTTTGACAGACGTCTCGGCCTGCCCAACGTCAAGGATATCCCCGACCACCGGCGCCACTTTGAAGCCGATAATCTGCGCCGGGACAGAGGGTCCGGCTTCCCGAAGCTGGTCGCCGCGATAATTTTTCATAGCCCGCACTTTCCCGTAAATCTCATGGTGAACCGGCAATTCGTCCCCCACCCGGAGCGTCCCGGCCTGGACAAGAATGGTTGCGACCGCGCCGATTTGTTTATCAAGGTGGGACTCAATAATCGTGCCGACTGCCGGAATGGTCGGGTCAGCCTGGATGTTCTCCGGATTCAGATCCGCGACGAGGAGGATGACGTCGAGCAGTTTATCAATATTCGTTTTGGCCTTCGCGGAGATTTCCACCATGGGAACTGTCCCGCTCCACTCTTCCGGAATAATGTCACGCTGCGAAAGCTCGGTCTTCACGCGCTGGAGATCGGCGCCCGGCTTGTCAATTTTGTTGATCGCCACGACAAACGGCAGTTTCGCCGCGCGGATGATCTGGATGACTTCTTCGGTCTGGGGCTTCACGCCATCATCGGCCGCCACGACCAGGACCGCGATATCCGCGACCTTCGCGCCGCGACTCCTCATGACGGTGAACGCCTCGTGACCGGGAGTATCGATGAAGGTGATCGCTCGCTCGGCTGTGGTTTTCGGATCCTTCCAGATGGTCTGATACGCTCCGATATGCTGGGTGATACCGCCGGATTCTTTCGCCACGATATTCGTCTCGCGAATCGTATCGAGAAGCGTCGTCTTGCCGTGATCAACGTGGCCCATGACTACGACGACCGGCGGACGCGAGGCTTTTTTCTCACCCTTGGCGAGAGCTTCTTCGAGCGCCTGGGAACGGTTTTCCTCTTTGGTCGAGTCCGTAGCTGTCCCAACTTCCTTCGATGCGCCGAAGCCAAATTCTTCGGCCATAATGGCCGCGGTGTCATAGTCAATGGATTGATTCTGGTTGGCCAAAATGCCGTTTTTCATGAGCTCCATGATGACCTGGTTGACCGGCAGCCCGAGACGTCCGGCAAAATCCCGAACCGTAATCCGATCCGGCAGGGTCACGCTCTGGCCGCTTTCTTTCCGAAGTTCACGTTCCTTCTTTTTCTTTTCTTCGAGATCCTTCCGACGCTTTTCCTCGACGTCTTTTTTAATGAAACGCCACTGCTTAATCACCTGAGCCGCGACCCGATCATCGATCTTGACCGCTTTTGCGCCAATGTCAAAACCATAGCGAGGGAGTATCTGCATCATCTCGAGAGGGCGAATGCGGAGTTGTCGAGCGAGTTCAGAGACGTTCATAGGTCACGGTACATGTAGCATGGAGGATGAAACGTGTGGCAATACGAGTTCACTGAGTACGGAAAGTATACAGAAATAAGGGAAAAAAGTCAATCGAGCGACAAAGAGCACCCATCTGGGTGCTCTTTCGCAAAAGAAAGGCAAAAATTACAGCAGCATGCCGACAATAAGAAGCGCCACGATATTGAGGATCTTAATCATCGGGTTAATCGCCGGACCTGCCGTATCTTTATACGGATCACCAACCGTGTCGCCGGTCACTGCGGCCTGATGGGCGAAACTGCCTTTGCCGCCGAAATTCCCCTTTTCGATATATTTCTTGGCATTGTCCCAGGCGCCGCCGCCCGAGGTCATCGAGATCGCGACAAAGACACCGGTCACGATAGAACCGACGAGAAGTCCGCCGAGCGCTTCAATGCCGAGGACAAACCCGACGACAATCGGCGCCAGTACTGGAATAAGCGCCGGCACAATCATTTGGCTGATCGCAGCTTTGGTTACGATATCTACGGCACTGCCGTAATCCGGCTTTTCGGTGCCAGACATGATACCCGGCTTGGCTTTGAACTGGCGTCGCACTTCTTCGACAACCGATCCGGCGGCGCGACCGACGGCTTGCATCGAAAGCGCGCCGAAATAGTACGGCAGGAGTCCGCCGATAAACAGTCCGGCGAGTACCCGCGGATCGTTAATCAAAAATTGAATTGATTCGGGAATCGAGTGCGTAAAGTCAGCAAAGAGCACGAGCGCCGCGAGCGCCGCCGACCCGATCGCATAGCCCTTCGTGACCGCCTTGGTCGTGTTGCCAACCGCGTCGAGCGGATCCGTCACATCGCGCACCTCTTTCCCCAGCTCTGCCATCTCCGCGATGCCGCCGGCGTTATCCGTGATTGGGCCGTAAGCATCGATCGTGACGATAATTCCGGCCATGGACAGCATCGAAACCGCGGCGACAGCAACGCCGTAAATTCCAGCAAGTTCATACGCACCGAGCGTGGCCGCGACAATGACGAGAATCGGCCAAGCCGTGGATTTCATGGACACCGCGAGGCCGGCAATCACATTCGTCCCGTGTCCGGTCCTCGACGCTTCAGCGATGGATTTGACCGGTTGGTATTTCGTCGAAGTGTAGTATTCTGTAATCGCGACCATAAGGCCAGTGACTGCGAGGCCGATGAGCGCTGAGTGATACAGGGCGCTAACAGTATAGAGACCGTTCTCACCCATGAGTGATTTGGTCACCGGATAAAACGCAATGGCTGACAACACACCGGACGCGATGAGTCCCTTGTAGAGCGCGCGCATGATATTTTTGTCTTTGCCGAGTTTGATAAAAAACGTGCCAATAATCGACGTCACGATCGAAACGGCGCCGAGCGCGAGCGGATAGAGGACGGCGCTCGGAAAATTTGCGAAAAGCAGTGCGCCCAGGATCATCGTGGCAACGGTCGTAACCACATACGTTTCAAACAGGTCCGCCGCCATCCCCGCGCAGTCGCCGACATTGTCGCCGACATTATCCGCAATCACCGCCGGGTTCCTCGGATCGTCTTCGGGAATGCCAGCTTCGACTTTTCCGACGAGATCTGCTCCCACATCCGCGGCTTTCGTAAAAATACCGCCGCCGAGTCGCGCAAAAATAGAAATGAGCGAACCGCCGAACCCGAGACCGATGAGCGCGCTCGTGTCGCGCGTCACGAAATAAAATCCGGCTGTGCCGAGAAGCGCGAGGCCAACAACCAAAAACCCAGTCACACTTCCGCCTTGCACTGCTACTTTCAGAGCCTTTTCCATCCCGCCGCGCGCCGCCTCGGTCGTGCGCACATTCGCCCGAACCGACACATTCATTCCGATATATCCGGCCGCGGCTGAGAGCGCGGCGCCGACGATAAACGCGACTGCCTTAGTCCAGCCGAGACTTGGGATGACCCCAATAATGACAAATAATACTGCCGCGACTACCGCCACTGTCCGATACTGCCGGTTGAGATAGGCCCTCGCGCCTTCCTGGATGGCTTTCGCGATCGCCTGCATTTTTTCATTGCCGTCCGGCAGGCTCATGATCTTTTTTCCGAGCCAGAGGCCGTAGAGAATGACCAAAACCGCGCTGCCTAAAATCAGGTATTCGAGATTCGACATACCAAAAGAGTGAAAACTTAAAAATGCGAGAGTTGAAATTTGACTGAAAGTATAGCCAGTAGACGCAAAAAAAGCAAGAGCAAGACTACTCCGGGCGTTTACGGCCGAAAATAACGTACCCCTGGCTCTCTGTCCAGCGGCCGATCGTGAGCATCTCGAGCAGCGTATACAGCTCCACTGCCGCAGTCGAAAACGGATGCAGTTTTTTCTTCACCTGGTACAGGATCTGATTCAGGAGAGTAAGGACCGGAGCGGATTTCTGCGCCTGCAACTTTTCATAATACATGTCCGGATACAGAAAAAA
>CAYHTX010000004.1:0-16329 GCA_964359615.1 uncultured Gammaproteobacteria bacterium
ACGCTTGGAAGGACGGACGCTGCGTGGCCCCGCCAACCACTGCCACATACGGCCGGTCAGCGCTTATGAAATAGTCGGCGGACACCGGCTGGTAGAGCGCGTGATTCTGCACATAGAAGCCGCGCGTATCATAGTGTGTCTCCGCCATATGGACCGGATCATAGGCAGTCGTATTCGGGAAATAACAATACCCGTTTGATAAATCATAGCCGGGCGGGCAATCCGGCGCGCGTTCGCACTCCCCATTCACGAGCGCATATCCGTCCGGACATTCCGGCGCCGGCGGCACTGTGGTAATAAGATTCGGTCCGCGAACGAGTGGCGGCAAGAGATACGGCAAATCATCAATCGTGTCCCCGGATCGTCCGGCGTCAGCACAATATCCCAGGCTGAAATTAAAATATGTCGTGAGTCCATCAAGGTTGACCGGCGGATTATCATCATCGTTTTCCGTGCGCCCAGGCGGATTACCGTCTTCGTACGGATAAGTGACTGCCGCCGGCCAGGGGCGTTCACAAAAGAGTGCCTGGAGTTCGGCAGAACCGACCACCCGGCGCTCGTTCACGTCATCGTCCCCGGCCGCATCATCAGTGACCTCGGCGGCGGCGTAGAGTACTCCGCGACCTTCGACGCTCCGCGAAGCGACAGTGATCGTTCCCTCATCACTTTGACCAGTTGAAGGTATAGCAAATACCGACCCGTCAACTGTCTCAGGCCCCCAGCTCCAATCCCACGCATAAACGCCTGGAATCGACGTGATTTCTTGTCCGCCGCCGTCATCAGTCCCGGCAGTCGCGGCAAAAACGGTACTGGTATTCGGAGCCGTAAACAGATAACTCGCCGGATCAACTGCGACGCTGTCGAGTCGGCAAATGTCATTCCCAGTGCGGAATGTCCATGAATCATTCATGCTCCCGGCGCCAACGTCAACCGAACGAATACTCACTCCGCGGTCATCATGTATCCCATTCGTCCCGCCTTCAAGCATGACAGCATAGGTCGTATCTTCATTTAAAAGGGAATCAATGAGAAGTCCGATGACTGTGTGCACATTGCCATCTGCCGCGGCGACGTACCGAATCTCAGGCGTCAAACGGATAGGGCTCCGGCACCAGGCATTGATGCTCGGGTCCCGGAGTGCCGAGGCATGCGCATCATCGCCAAACAGCCTGGCAAAAAATGATTTGAGCTGTTGCCAAATGGTATTCCAAAATCCGCTTTGAGCCGTCCCGGCGTCAAGCGATGCTAAAATAGTGTTGTTAACGATCGCTGTCACATCCGGCAGACTGCCGCAGGATCCGGCAGTGATCCGGCCCTCGGCGAGATAGATATGGTTCGTGAGTGATCGTGACTCGATAAAACGATCAAACTCGACTTCGATATAGGTATTTCTGCAGACGGCGTCTGACCCGTCAACACCGGCGGCATCGGCCGGATATTCGTCGACGCGGGAGGGACGTACATAACAGCAAGAATTACTGCCGACGCCTTCGAGGTTATCATCCGTCGGCTCGTCGTTTTCAGCGTTGACGAGATTGATCTGGCAGTCGTTATAGACGGGCACACCACTCCGCGCCGCGCGAGAATTGACGTATTCGGTATTGCCGCACTGAAGCGCATACTCCCCGGAGCCGAGAATCGGATCAGCCAGCTCGCTCCTCTCCCCAAGATTCCCGGCAATGGCCACGGCCCTCGACTCGATCGTCGTTTCCTGCGCATTGGTTTCTTCATTCACGTCTCCCGTGCCGACGGCGGTCACGATTTGGAGCGGATCCTCGCCGAGGATCGTCGCCGGATCATAATCACTCGCGTCATACTCACAGGCGATGGATTCGCCGATCCCGACACGCGCATCGCCGCAGACTGACGGATCCGAATACGAAACCGAAGAACCGGCTGGGGTGCAGTCAGCCGCACAGCCTTCATCACCCTCATCACAACGGAGAGTCGCAGGAATCGCCGGTTCCTCGCAAATATCATGAAGCAGACATCGCGACGAACAAATGTCATCGGCCGATGAGACAGTAATCGAACCCGCCACACCGGCGACCGCAATGCCCGTTTGGTTCACGATTTCACACTCCTCGCCCGGCTCGACCGTTCCGTTTCCACACACGCTCACTGCGACACGGCACGCTGCTGACGTCGAGCCGCTCGCCGCACACCACAGTTCAGAGAGACGGCTATTGCCGGCGCGGAGACAATTATTCGTACACGTCCCGGGTTCGACTCCGGCCTCAATGTCGCACTCCTCGCCAGCGAGCGTGCTCGTCACTGTGTCGCCGCACCAGGCGCTTCCCGGGGTCGGTGTGCCGCTCGAACCGGCCATAAGACAGACCGGCGTACAGGTGAGCCAGCTCGCGCGAACGCCGCCGAGGTCGCACTCCTCGCCGAGTTCCTGTTCAACGAAACCATTGCCGCAGGTCGCGGTGTCCGTGTTCCCGGGTCGCAAACACTCGAGTGAACAACTGACTCCGGCTACTTCCGGAACTTCCTGGCCAGCGACGAGGTGAAGCGTGACGCCGTCGTTTTCTCGAACGCTATCAAGCAGGTCGCAGTCTTCCCCTGGGTCAACAGTGCCGTCGCCGCAGAGATATGGCCGACCGTCGGCTTCGATGACCGCGTCGCCCCCGCGCGGCGTACAAGCGCTCGTACAATACGCCGGCGGCGGCGCGATGGATTGGATATGGGTCACAGACGCTACCGCATCATCCTCGACGTCCCAGGTCCAGCCGTACTCCCAGGGATTGATCTCTTGTCCGATCCGGCTGCACTGGTCGGGCGCGCTCTGTGGCAGAGCGATATAATTGGTTTTTTCACCGATAAAGTAGGCCGTAAATGGATCCGGGTCGATGCGCACGCGATCGATCTGGCAGGCGCCGTCAACCGCTTTGGTCCGAAAACGCCACTCGTGCCGCGCCACCGGTCGCCCAAGTCCGCCGAGCGACGTGCGGGCGAGAATGGTCGGCTCAACCACTGCCAGATACGCAGTGTTGAGGTGAAGCGGCGCGCCGCGCGGAGGCACGAGACGATATGTCGTCTCATCCATATACGCGTCGATGAGTTCAACCGGAAGACTCGAGGTCGCAGTACAAAGGTCGTCCAAACATTCCCAGACGTTGAGTCCGCCCGCATAGGTGCTCGTCGCCATGCGCTGATTAAACTGCACGCCGATCGTCGCATTGATACAAGAGAATGCACAATCAGGCCAGTGACTTATGACTTCTGGCTCACTGAGATTGATCGTGAGTTCACTCTGCGCCGTGAGCGTTGAAGTAACAGCCTCAACTGTAACCGAGTCCCCGCCTGTATCAGAGAGTGCGGTCGCGACACCGCGCGAATCAGTGTAGGTCCGCCCGCGAACGACTCCCGGATCCACCATCGCCGTCGCCCGGTCAGACAGCGGCCCTGAGGTCTGCCAGGTCCAGCCGCGGCCGTCAGTCCGGATCACAACACAGGCTTCGTTCGCCCGACCGATCACATAATAATGAATGGGGAATCTGGGGGATAATGGGTCATTCACGTCGACGAGCCCTAAAAATCTCGTCGTATACGAAGTCGGGAACATGGACACGTCCTGGAGGAGACACTGCGTGCCGCCATCAGACGTACGGAAATCGAAACAGTACGCCGTATCAGCGCCGCACGGACGCGTGCGCTCGAGCGGCTCATGAAAATCCACTTCTTCACCGAGTAGAATTTGTTCTTCGGTTGACTGGATATCGGTTCCGAGCTCCACCCGGTACCAGGTATCGCCGGTGAGCACTGCGCCGACGACGCGCGGCTCGAGGGTCAAAAGACTCGTGTCTTCTCCGCCTTCTTGATAGACAATGGTAAAGAAATCAGTGACGTCATTTTTATTGCTACAGTTCACGGCATCGCCGGTGCCGCAGGTATAGACGCGCACGGTCTCATCACTGAGACTCGCCGGATCCATCCGCATGCTGAAGCGCACCGAGATGCTCGCGTTGAGACAGACCCCCCGGCCGAGACCGGTCACCAGATCTCGATTGTACTCATTATCCCACCGATCAAACGGCGACGGTGATGGAATGATGTTGTTGTCAGGACGCACTGAACACTCCTCGACCACATGCGGCACACGCGGAATTTTTCCGGTCGTAAAGCGCCAGACATATCCGGCCTCGCGCGTCTCGCCCTCACACACATATTCCTCGGGCCGGAGAAATCCGGCGTCAGTGCCTTCGCCGTCCGGGCCGCCGGTACAGCACTGATACCCGTCGGGGATTTGCCCGACGCCGAGATCTCGGCAATCAAACACCTCATAGTCCGCGCGATTACTGAGGCGCGTCCCGGCGCCGACGCGAATCGGGCCGCTCTGCATCGAGAGTCCGGTCGCGCTCGAAGTCGGAATGTGCGTCACGAGCGTCCCGCCAGATACCGAGATGGCATCTCCCCGAGTAGATAGCCAGGTCGCGACATTATCCGTCGCGTTCCCGCCTGGCCAGAAATAGACGACCGACGCATTATCAAAGTTTACGCCGCGGATTTCCATATCCACGCCATCCGGGAGCGGTGCCGGGCCGCTCACGGGCTCAATACTGCAGATGCCTGGCGAAGGCGCATCGTCAATCATGCCGATCGTCTCATCGCCATTCGTGCGCCGCCCGTACGGCGTATTCTCGACCGTAATATATTGGGTTTCAATCGGCGTCGCTGGCCGCGGCGGCACTTGCACGATGATCCGGGTATCGCTCCAGGTGTCTTCACAGTAATCCGGCGGATCAGCGGCTTCACGACAGCCTGGAACGCCGCGCGCACAGTTCAGCGTCGGATCGCTTGAGAAAAAAACCCGGCCTTCGCTCTCGCCAAAGCCGCGGCCGTAAATGGTAATGAAGCTACCTGGTGTCGTTTCCTCCGGGTCAATCGTCGCAATCTGCGGAATAACGTCTTCCCCTTCTCCTAAAATAGTAAACGGCACGCCGTTCGACTCTTCGCCGCTGTCAGCCGTAACTGACACGCGTAGCGTCGCTGGCTCTAAATTTTCCGGTACGCGGGAATTCACCTGCGTCGCACTCCAGGCCGTAACTGGCGCTGATACCGGACCGATCACGGTTTCAAAGTCAATGTGGCCGTTACCGACCGCGTCCCCAAATGCCTGGCCAATCGCGACTACGTCCACGCCCGGAACTGCCGCAGCAGCGCCGGTTGGTGTCTCTACTGCGCAGAGGCCGGGCCGGGAAATGGAGTTCCGCGTAAAATATCCGCGGTCCGGACCAGGCCGCGGTCCAAAATCATCAATCGTTGAATCAGAAAACTCACCCCTGACCACGCGAATGGCCGAGCGCGCGATCGCCGGATCAGGCGGCACTGCGACCACGATCCAGGTTTCTTCCCACACATCGCGGCCGGCGCACACGTTCTCTCCGGCGTCAACCCAGCGATCCATGTCCCCGTCGCCGTCATTATCAATGCCAAACTGCACCACACTGTCGGCCGCAGGTTCGCTCCCGAAATAGCGGCCAAAAATCGTGATGAGGTTGCCAGGAGCGCCGTCCATTGGGGTCACGTCTGTAATCTGCGGCCACTCGACACAGTCCCCTTCGACACAGCGGCCTGAGGCGCACTGCCAGTCAGCCTCGCACGCC
Source organism: uncultured Gammaproteobacteria bacterium (assembly GCA_964359615.1). Lineage (GTDB taxonomy): Bacteria > Patescibacteriota > Patescibacteriia > Magasanikbacterales > UBA922 > CAYHTX01. Next base: position 5,610 of record CAYHTX010000004.1, read on the forward strand.
CCCATGCCCGGACAACTGCCGCCGACATCGGCCGGATTTTCCCCTTCGTCGAGGATGCCGTTACTGCAGAGTTCCCCCACGATGACGAAACTCGATGTGGCCACAGAACTGAGGTGATTGATATCGTAAAGGGTCGTCGTCACTAGGTACAGCGCCGGTGCCGGAGCATTACGCGCAACAAATAAGGGATACGAAAAATCATCATACGGCGCTGCAAACGGCGCGTCCGACCCGCGCTCGACGGTCGGTCCGCCATAGCGAGCGACCACAGCGCGCCCGACTTGTTCGACCTCGAGTCGGATATAGCCGGCGCCGGCATTGTCAGTCATAGCAACGCCGATCGTATGCGTTCGGCCGCGCGCGAGTTGTTGGTTATTGCCGGACACGCCGTCGAGGAGAATCCCCGACGGACTGTCTGGAAAATACGCGTCAGTCACATCGAGGGAGTTCACACTAAACTCAGCGGTCGCGGGAAATGTGCCGCACTCGGTTTCAGTATCGAGTGACGTTCCATTGCTTTCAATATCGGTATTGACTTCGATGCGATACTCTCCGGGGGGCACGCACGCTCCTGTCGCACAGACCGACGTGCCGGTAAACGCCGCTTCCACAATCGCGCGATTGCCGTCAATAAAGGCAAAACCAAACTCCGCCGTAATTTCCTCATCGCCACGGAATACCCGCATGACCTCACTCGCTTCGTTATCGGTCGGCTGGCTGAGGATCACACGCGGCGCCACGTCATTTATATTCGTCGCTCCGGTCCGCGGCGTGATACTCATGACGACGAAGTTATCAATGCCACAACACCAAAGCGGATTTTCACTGCAATCGAGATTGGAGCGACGGCACTCTGTCCAATATGCCGGATCATCGGCGATGGCGAGCGATTCGCACCGGCTCGGGAGGGGGACTGATCCGGTCCCGGTCGCATCTGATAAACGATTGAAAACAAACCGAACAATAGAAAATGACGCGAGGATGATAAGGAGTCCGATCACGCCGTTCACAAGGAGCCGTTTGGCAGTCGTCACCCGCTCTTCATTTCCGCCGGACGTCATGTACATGACGCCGCCGTAGATGACGATGCCGACCGCAATGATGCCGAGGAGGCCGAGGAACACCTGAACGATCCTGGCCACGATGACCCGAATATCTTCTCCGCCAAGCGACGACTGCTCGTCGAACGCCTCGAGGCCAAACGTATCGGGGTTTGTCGTCTGCGCCAGCGTCGTTTCAAGGCCAAAAAGAACCCCGCCGAAAAGCAGTGTGGCGAAGGCAATACCGAGAATGAAATAAATGGATCGTCGTTTCACAAGTGGCTGGATCAAAAAATTTACGGCTCCGAAACCGGACTGACGGTGTCGCGCCGGAGCGTTTCGAGACACTCTGCGACCGTCGGCTGGAGGAGCAAATTTTCGCCGTTTTCTTCCTGAAGCGACATCTGGACGCAGCCGGTATCAGTTTCGCTGTCCACGGTGACCGGGACGCAGCCCTCAGTTCGATTTTCATAGTCACAGATTGCCGGCACTGTGCCTTCGCCGTTCCCGAGCGGACCGCGGCCAGGGTACAGACAATTTTGGTTGACGCTCCGAACCGAACTCGGAATACTCGGAAAATAATAGAGGTCGGCGTCGTTCGGTCCAAAGGCGCGGTGATCGAGGTAGAGCCGGGTGGAGGGATCAATGTCTCCCAAGACTTCGACATGCGGCCGATACCAGATCGGATCGACGCCATTCACGCCGGCCGGATATTCTTCGAGAGCGACCGAGCCCAGCGTTGATGACCACATGAGACGACTAAACTCGAGATACAAGGGCGCATCCTCGGGAACGTTCTCCTCATCAACCGGCGGCGACACGCGCCGAACATAGGGCGCGGCGCGATCAATGGAATTTCTGACCGCGAAGTACCACCAAAAGTTATCCTCGGCTTCTTCGGCGGCATCGGGAAAATTGATGTTGACCACAGTCGGACGATTATTCGGCGTCGGATGATTTCCGTCCGGCGGCAAAATACCGCTCGGTGAAAGGCGCCGATTCTCTTCATTACTGTCAAGCGCGTTTCCCGCGAGATCCATGACCCCGCTATAGGGAATGGCTTCAAACGACTCTGACCCGGCATCGGCAAACACCTGGGCGGTCCGGATGAGCACCGAATAATCGTTTTCACAGGTCGCGGGATCAGCTTCAGTACAGGTGATCGGGAGGCAGAACATGATCTCGCCGCAGCTATTGAGGCCGCAGGCGTCATCAGACACAAATTCCGCTGTCCGGTACCCGTTCGAAAGCCGCCACTCGCCGGGCGGGGCGAGGTTGTTCCCATGACGGCCGAGGAGGATATGGGTAAATGTACCTGTCAGGCCCTGTGTCACGATCGGATCCATGGGTTCGCTAAACGTAATCTGCACAATACTGTTTCGTGGAACGCGCTCATCGTTGCGAGGATAGATATGTGTGACCGACGGCGGCGTTGTATCAATGTTCGTATCGGTTTCAAATTCCCAAACGTAATGGCCGGCGCGCTCGCTGACAAAGGCGCTCGTCCTGCCGTCCGCTTTCCGGATTCTCTCAGTCAAATCAACCGTGTACGTGACGGTCGAGGTCGCGGATCCGAGGAAGTGAAGCGGGGCATCAAGCGGCTGAAACACAAACGTGTAAAACCGTCCCTCGTCGCCCTCCGGTTCAGCGAGCACTGCCGCTTCGGTAAGCGCTGTCGGTGCATTTGTTCGATACAAACGGACCGAACTCGTGACCAGCCGATCGCAGTAGAGTTCCCAATCAAACGTGTCGAGTGTCGTATTAACGCAATCGCCGAGCGTTCCATTGTCATTGGCATCAATGATGAGACTCGCGGGATCAATCGCCTCGCGGAAGGTGACGACGATTTTAGTATTGCGCGGCACCGCCGTCTGATCGCGGAGCGGATAGTGATCGCGGACAATCCGACCGAGCGCGCCGCTCCCTCGGAAGCCTTCGGTTTGCGCGCCGCGGCCGCGCCTGCCGTCAGGCGACAGTCCGAGCGCATCAGTGAGAGCATTTAAAATAAACTGCGTAATGGCAAAGGCCGAAAGGATAATAATGAGGCCGATGACTGCGTTCACGATGATCTTCTTCCCTTCCGCCACTTTGTCCTCACTGCCGCCGGAAGTCATGATGAGATACCCGGCATAGAGAATAAGCCCGATCGTGATAATCCCGAGGAGTCCGAGGAAGGCGCGGACAATGCGCGCAACGACGATGCGGATGTCATAGCCGCCAAGATCAGTCGCCGACTCAAACGACTGGAGTCCAAAGGTGTCATCGCTGACGTCAAGCGCCGACTGGGCAAACGCCGTGCGGGCGATGAGCAGGCTCCCAATAAAAAAAACTGTCGCCAAACACACCGTGCCGATAACGACAGTTCTTTTCATTCGGAATTTTCGAATCCACGGAAGCATGGTACCAATGGACTCAGAAATAAATTACGCGCTGAGGAGCTTCATGACGATCTTACGCACCCGCTCTCCTCCGGAGCGCGGCCCCACTTCTTTCATAACGAGTCCCATGACCCGGCCGAGGTCTTTCGGCCCCGACGGCTTCGCCGCCTCGGCAACCCGCTTCACGATTGACTCAAGTTCGTCGTCACTGAGTTCGGCCGGCAGATACGTCCGCAAGAGTTCAATCTCGGCATTGGTTTTTTGAACCAAATCATCGCGGTGACCGGTGGCGAAATCTTTAACGGCATCATCGAGCTGCTTCACCTGCCGCCCGATCACTCCCAAAACGCCGGTGTCGTCAAGTTCGCGGCGGGCGTTGATTTCTTCGTTGCGGATCGCCGACCAGACCATCCGGAGCGCGTCGAGGCGTGCCGCGTCACCGCTCTTCATGGCTGCCTTGACGCCATCCTGGATATCTTGTCGCAAAGCCATACGCGTGTCGTTAGGGTGAACGCCGAAACGTAAACTTGTCTTGTTCCTCAGGCAGTTTGCCGACTTTCCGGAGATAATTTTCAACTGCAACCGTCCTCGCGCGCTTCACCGCATGTTTACGGCGCACGTTCCGGCTTTTGTGCGGTTCGTAATATTGAATTTTCCGCACCTGCAATAATTTTCCCGACTGTTGCCACTGCCGTTTCACCCGTCGCATGAACGATTCAAACGACTCCCCTTTTTTTCTCTTTACTTCTGACACACAATTCACCTCCCAGTGAATAGAATAAAAAATATATGCTCCCTCCTGTGCCCGCCATAGTACAGGAAAAAGGCGGAAAAGTCAAGCAAGTTTCAAGATTTTCCGAAGTTCCGCTTCGATCTTCTTCTGATCAATAATTTCCTGGATCCCGGACTCCATATCACGGATAATGATGGTCCCGTCCTGCACTTCCTTTTGCCCGATGATGAGAGCGTGGCTAGCTCGGTAGCGATTCGCCAGTTCGAGCTGGGCTTTGAGTGAGGGCTTCCCGAGGGCGTGCGAGACCACGATGCCCTGCCGGCGGAGCATTTCGACGAGGTATAACGCGCGTCGTCTCGCCTGTTCCCCGAGCTGAGCAAAAAAGACCTGTCGCGCCGGTTCGACATCACTTTTGCCCGCCGCCTCCGCATGTCGGCGAAGCGCCGACACGACTCGCTCGAGGCCGATCGCAAAGCCGCAGGCAGGCGTCGCTCGGCCGCCCACCTGTTCGATGAGGCGATCATACCGTCCGCCGCCACCGAGCGCGGACTGGGCCTTTTCGAGAGTCCCCTCTTCAAAAAGCTCGAAGACCGTATCCGTATAGTAGTCGAGACCGCGGACCAAGGTCGGCTCAAGCATGTAGGGAATCTCGAGCGCATCGAGGTACTCGAGCACTTTCATGAAATAATTTTTTGAGGCGTCAGAGAGCCAGTCGAGAATCTGCGGCGCCTCTTCAATGATCGGCAGGTCTTCCGGTTCCTTCGAGTCAAGAACGCGGAGCGGATTTTTCTGCAGCCGTTTTTTGGATTCTTCCGAGAGGTATGTTCGTTTAGCGCGCAAGTACCCCACAAGTTCAACGAGGTACCGCTCCCGATCTTCGAGACTCCCGATACTATTAATATGCACCTGGACATTGATCCCGAGATCACGGAGATAATTATACGCCACGACGATGAGTTCGGCGTCGATGAGCGGGTCTCGCTCGCCGATGGTTTCACAATTAAACTGGCGAAATTCCCGATAGCGTCCGGCCTGAGGCCGATCATGGCGAAAGAGCGACCCCGCCTGCCAGAGCTTGACCGGCTGCGGAACGCTGTGGAGGCCGTGGGTCAGGTACGCGCGGACAACTGAGGCCGTGAACTCGGGCCGGAGCGCGACTTTGGTCCCGTCCCTGTCTTCAAACACGTACATTTCTTTTTCAATCACGTCTGTCCCTCGGCCGAGCGACCGAATAAAGAGCGACGCCTCCTCGAGGACCGGCGTTTCAATCATACCAAAACCATAAGCCCCGGCAATCGCTTCGGCCGTGTGGTACACCCGCTTCCAGAGATATTCTTCCTTCGGCAGGATATCTTTCATGCCCCTGAGGAGAGAAACTGTCCGGACATTTTTGGGCGCTCCCGCCGGCGTGTCTCCCGCGCGCACAGGCGCTTCCTCTTTCGTCTTCACGTCTTTCTCCTTACTGCTTTTTTTCTCCCGCCTGGCTGGCGGCGCTTTTTTCCCTCCCCGACTGACCTGTTTCGTTCGTGTTTGCATACATGTGCAACCGAAAATTAGAAATTATACTCCGGCGGCTGGAAAGTAGACACCCTGGTGATCGGCCAGCCCCGGAGCCAGGTGCGCCCCACAATATCGCGGCGATGGATGGGGCCGAACCGGCGTGAATCATAGCTCGCGCTCCGATTATCCCCGAGCACAAAATATTCGTCAGGCTCGAGCGTCAGGGTCAGCGACCCATGCGTGCTGCCGGAAAAATATTCTTCCTCGACCACGACGCCCTGCGGGTGTTCGTCATTAAAGATGATAATCTTACTGTCTTCGACTTTGACCCGCTCGCCGGGCAGGCCGACGATGCGTTTCAGGTAGTAGTCTTCGTGCGTAACCGGCGCGCGAAACACGACCACTTCGCCGCGCACTGGATCTTTGAGGCGGTACGTGAGTTCATCGATGATGAGGTATTCGTGTTCAAAAAACGTCGGCTCCATGGATTGGCCTTTCACGTAAAATGGTTTGAAGAGGAAATACCGGACGAGGACGATGGTAATGCCGGCGAGGAGTATCACTTTGATGACCTCGAGAAAAAAAAGTCCGAGCGCCGTCAAAATATGGTGATCCGCGGCCGCCGCGCCGCCTCCATCTGGCTTTGTCGATTCTTTTTCCTGTGAATCGTCTTTCATATTTTTTTCGTCAAAGATGGTAAGTAGTATACACGAAAATGGAGAAAAAGCAAATCTCCTCGTTTCGCGAGGAGAAGAGGAAATTTTGGTGGGCGATTCTGGATCCGCTCGAGCGGACAGAGACCTCGTCATTACCCGCTCGAGCGGGCGCGCTCTAACCATCTGATTTCAATGGAGTGGACTTCGTGAGAGTCAATTGAAACCAGAACACTGACGACATCTATGCTATGCAGACATTACCGACGAGAAATCAACCAATCCTGAGTTCAAAGACCCTCCAATTGCTACTTAAACCCTCAATATATTACACAAATAACGGCATTTTGTCTAGGCCCACGCCGTCGCTGGACGGCATTAATGAGACGCTCCTTAGGAACTAGTGAAATGACGCTAGACAATAGTGCATGAGCACTATAACCAGATTCATAACAAGCAGCGCATCCTCCCTATTGGGATCGTCGAGTTTTGCATGAGCATCGCTACTAGCTCTCCTTAGGGTCGCGAGCGCATTTTCTATCAGCCTTACGACGGCTGATGTAATCGGCCGATCCGATAGAATTTTCCGCTCTTTACCGATGCGCAATAGATCACTGATCACGTCTTTTCCAACCTGGTTGTGTACCTGAATCTGCAAAAGCGTCTCAAGCGCTGAAACGGATTTCGTTATTGCCCCGCTCCAGTCCTTGTTCCGAAAATCACCAAAAGCCTTTGCGAGAATGTCTTGAGACGGCTTCCATCTGGGATCGGAGAGCCATTCTATCACAGGCTTATACAGTTCCTCAGAGATTTCTTTACTTTGAACCGGAGCGAGGCCCCTCCTAGTTAACTGAACATTTAACTCGAACCCCTGAAGCAGAATATTCAAACATTCAGCGAACGCATCGAACCCCTCAAAAGCCTTATTCACATGAAACTCATAAGAGTAATCATCGGTGGCTTTATCGGCTGACGCAAGGTGTGACGCCACAAGCAAATCTTTTGCGTATACCGAAATAAAGTCGTACACAACATCCTCTTCGTTTACTGTGAATATTCTATCCGCGTCAGCGTCCGCGGCGCCATTAGTAGGATTCGAGAGAGTATTGATCCCATATCCTTGCTTAGGCCATCGTAAGTTGAAAACCTGCATCACATCCAAGAGTCTACCCTCCGCAATAAACCACCCCAGCGACTTTATTTGATCAAGAAAGAGCTGCCTCTCTTCGACAGTGAGGTCTTTCCAAGATCGAAGACCCAGTTTTGGATCGATGTTATGAACGGCGGAAGGGTTCGTCTCTATCCAAGTCTTGAACATATATTACAATTATGGGTATACCACTTCCTCACAGCGTACACTATAACCAGAACGGCAACAATGACTCTTACGGAAAATATTGTGGGTTAGTTGTAAAAAAGTTTCGAGCACTATTCCTTGAAATTTCTCCCTTCTCCTCTAAAGACCCCGCAGTGGGTCTTTAGACCGGAATTTGCATGCAAAAACAACGCTGAGTTGCGCTTTTTTTCGCTGCGTTCCAAAATCGGAAAGTTTGAATGTTGGTGGGCGACTCAAGAATCGAACTTGAGACCTCGTCATTATCAGTGACGCGCTCTAACCATCTGAGCTAGTCGCCCAAAAATATTTCTTTTATCCGCTTTCAATTTTTCCCTGAACTTTTAGCCAGTCTCTCCCTTTCCCTGTTTTGAGAAATCTCTCGAACCCAAGTGCTGATTCTCTGTTGTCAAATTCTTTCAAAAAAATTACCCGCCACGGTCCCTTCCGATATGTTGTCCTGTGAAATTTCGCTTTCTCTGGTGCGATATCATTGTGCATCGCCAAGCGCTCATTGATATCCTCTGTGCTCCCGGTATAGTGTTTCTTCCCTGGATTCTCGAGCACGTATGTACAATACATACATGATATTACCTCGTCATTACTCGCCTAGGCGAGCGCGCTCTAACCATCTGAGCTAATCGCCCTTTATGCATTTTCAGTTATTTGATACGCAGTTGTTCTTTTAGCCACTTGCGGCCTGCCGCCGTTTTAAGAAATTTCTCAAACCGCACCGCCTCTCCTCTGCTCGAAAATGCTTTTACAAATAATACTCGCCACGGCCCTTTTTTATATGTCGTTCTATGAAATCCTGCTTTCTCAGACGTTACGTCATTGTGCATGAGCAGACGTTCATTCAGATCAGCCGTGCTGCCAGTATAGTGCCTCTTCTCAAAATTTTCTAAGACGTAGGCATAATACATATTTCTGTACAACCTCGTCATTACCCGCTCGAGCGGGCGCGCTCTAACCATCTGAGCTAATCGCCCGTATCGCTTCAAATTTGGTGGGCGGCAGAGGGGTCGAACCTCTGACCCTCTGCATGTCATGCAGATGCTCTAACCAACTGAGCTAGCCGCCCGCGTGCGCCTCTCCGCGGAAAGGCAACGAAAGAAGTGCAAACACTATACCACCCGCAAACCGCTCTGTCAATAAAGAAACACGCCCCTTTCGAGGCATGTTTCAGAGACGTTTGTTCGCTCGCGCTAGATGGTGAGATTATCGACAGCGCTCGTGTCGATATCATCGGTGGTCGGCATCGCCGGCTGGCTTTGGAAGCGCGGGCCGCGGCCGCCAATCGGTTCGTTGATCTTCAAATTCACGCGGGCGTTATTTTTGGCGCCAACGATCTTGAGCAGCGTTCGGATAGAACGAGCAGTCTGACCCTGACGGCCGATGACGTACCCCATGTCGCCTGGATTGATATCGAGGGTGATGAGGACGCCGCGTTCGTCAACGGTGCGAGTTGTCTTCACATCATCTGGGTTGTTGACAATCGCCCTCACGAGAAATTCAACAAACTCTTGATCTTTATTTTCCATACGAGATTTCGTTTAGCACCACCACACCAGTCTCGGTCCACTCGGGCAACGAGTCGCTCAGAGACTGGTGTGGTAGTTACGGGTGATCGAACTGTCGACGTCTCCCGTTCATCCGTCAGCGAGGCGGACAGATGACGGATCAGTTCTTTCGCGATATGAGTATAGGACAACCAGCCAAACCTGTCAACGGGACAAAAAAACCTCTCCCGAGAAGGAGAGGCTGAGTGGAGTCGTCGTGATTATACTGCCGCTCCCGCGGGAGGCGCTGCCGGCGCGGCTTCGCTCTTGGCCTTGGCCAGGCTCGCGCGGCGTTTCGTCGAGAGCTTGACGACACGGCGCTTCTTCCCGCTCACGAGCCCCGCACTCACGAGGAGGTTATGCACTGTCGCTGACGTCTGCGCGCCGTGGGAGAGCCAGTATTCGATGCGATCTTTTTTCAAATTCACGACTTTCGGCGTCGTGACCGGGTCGTACACACCCAAAATTTCGAGACTGCCGGCCTGCGTGTCACGACGCTTTTCTGAGACAATGAGCCGGTACGAGCCCTGTTTTTTCTTTCCAATGCGTTGGAGACGAAGAATAAGCATAGATAAAATTTTGACTGACGGTTTTGAGAGCGGGCGTACTATACCAGAGACGACCCCGGTCGTCAAGGCCCATCAGGAACCGAGCTTGACGCTAAGGAGATGGCTTATCCCGTCAGCCCCCATGGTGACGCCATAGAGCGCGTCAGCGGCATGCATGGTCGCGCGATTATGCGTGATAATCACGAACTGCGAAGCCGTCGCGAGTTCCTGTAAAATCCCCGTGAATCTAAGCGTGTTCGCCTCGTCGAGCGCGGCCTCGACTTCGTCGAGGATGACAAACGGCGACGGGTTCACCCGCAAGATCGCACAGATGAGTGCGATCGACGTGAGCGTCCGCTCGCCGCCGGAGAGCGCCTGCAGATTGGTAATTTTTTTTCCTGGCGGTGAGGCGATCACATCAATGCCGGTGAGAACGCTCCGTGCGGCCGGCTTCTCCCCATCCACATCGTCAGCCACTCCTTCGTCCGACATCGTTTCTTCCGGAGACGTCTCCGGCTCCCCGTACACCTCGATGAGATCCGCTCTTCCGCCTTCGAACAGGAGCGCGAAGTAACGGCTGAATTCTTTCCGAATGTTTCGAAACGCGCGATCGCGCTTTTTCTTCATCATGCCGTCGAGTTCTTCGATCAGCGTATCGAGATCCTTTCCGGCTTTCGCTAGATCATCGAGCTCCGCGACCAACGACTCATGACGATCGCGGGTCTCGGTATACTCGGCGATGACGCCCTCATCAATACCGCCGATGAGGCTGAGCTTGTATTTGAGCTTTTGAATGTTCCCGAGGTGCATCTCGAGCGCCTGGATCGCGATCTCGGGCACTGCCCGGACAGAAAGCGATGACAGCGAGACGCGGATTTCCTGGTAGGCTTCTTCTTCGAGATCCTGGAGTTTCGTCTCGAGTCGGGCGCGCTCGACCTGCCGCGCGACGAACCGGACGACCGCGCGGCGGTCCGTG
>CAYHTX010000004.1:16339-19752 GCA_964359615.1 uncultured Gammaproteobacteria bacterium
TTTTTTAATTCCTCATTTTGAACTTGTAATTTGTGCGCCGCCTGCCGCTCCTGCATGACCGATTGGAGATCAAAAATCCGCTGCTTTTTTTTCTCTTCTTCGGACTGAAAGCGGTTCATCCGCTCCTCAATTGCCTGGAGCTCGACGTCGAGCGCACTCACCTTCCCCGCGAGCGCAGTGCGCGATTCCTCGAGCGCTTGTATGGCAGCGCCATACTCTTTCGGACTCATCGAATGTAGGCCACGTTCCTGCTCGAGCCCCGCCAGTGTCCCCGCGACCCCTTGCCGTTCGCGATCCAGCACCTCGCGCGTGCGGCGGTTAATTTCGAGATTTGATTTCATCTCCCGGAGTGTTTCATCGACCGTTCGCACCGCTGCCTCGGCATCGCCGAGCTTTTTTTTCACAGAGGCAATCTCTTCCGGGCGGGTATCCGCCGCTCCTGCCAAAACTCTTCTCCGATGAGAGAAGCTGAGTCCGGTGTGTTTCTGTCGTCGAAAGCCGCCTTTCATGCTGCCGTTCTCTTCTATGAGATCCCCGGCAACGGTCACCATGCGGATGCGACCGACTCCGATCACCCGCGCCACCGACAGATCTTCGACAATGAGCGTGGCGCCGAACACAAACGCAAACACAACCATAAACCGCTCATCGAAACGGACGAGATCAATCGCCCGCCCGTGAACGCCAGGCATACGGAGAAATTCGGGAGCAGCCTGCGTCGAACGGGGCCGGAGCGTCGAAAGCGGAAGAAAAGTCGCAACTCCGAGCTCGTGCTGACGCAGATACCCGATACACTGCTCGGCCACGCGATCAGTCCCGACGACGAGTGAAGCCAGATGGCTGCCAGCGGCCGTGTCGAGCGCCAGTTGAAACCGAGGATCAGCTTCGGCAAGTTCAGCGACTGCTCCATGGACCTCGCCCAAACGAGCGCGATTCTCGAGAACGGCTTCGACTGCCCGGAGGCCGATCGCATGAAAGAGCCGCTCCTCCTGCCGCGCCTCAGCGACCCGCTCCTCGAGGAGATGCAGCCGCTGCCTCAACTCTACTTCTTCGACGACCGCCTGCCGCCGATCGGCCTCGAGCCGTTCCTGCTCCCGCTCGAGCGTCTCAGCCGTTTGCGCCAACGCTTCGAGTTCTCGCGCGAGCGTCGCCTCATGCGCCTTGGTTTCGACAATTTTTTCCTCGAGCCAGACCAGCGCCTGTTTCCCGCTTTGCGAATACTCGACATGCATCTTGCCGTCAACCATCGCCTGCTCGCGCTCGCTCGCATTTTTTTCGCGCGCGAGACGGTGGTACTCAGCCTGGAGATCGGCGAAGACATTCTGGCGCGACGCTTCCCGAGCGAGCGCAGCCAACTCTTCCTGGACTGCGCGCAGAGCAGATTCTCCGGACACTGAGAGTCGCTCGATTCGCTCGAGTTCGCGATCCACACCGCCGAGCTGCTCGCCGTAGTGATGCGCCATGGTCGCGTAATACTCTTCCTGGAGCGCTCGCAGTTCGGTCTCGACACTCTGTCGTTCTTCGAGTTTCTTCGCCTGGCGAGAAAGGAGTTTGAGGCGTGGCGCGATTTCGTTCAGGATAAGTTCCGCCTCGGCGACGTGTTCGCGCGTGCGGGCGAGCTTGAGTACGGCCTGGTGGTGTTTGATCTGAAGTTCTTTAATCCCGGACGCTTCGTCAAAAAAACTTTTTCGCTCGGCCGCGGACTGGAGCAGGAGCCGGTCAATCATTCCCTGCCCGACGATGCTGTATGACCCCTGCCCGAACTGTGAGCGCGCGAGCATAAGCTCGATATCAAAGAGCCGTGTCGGCTCCCCGTTCAGGAGGTACTCGCTTTCGCCATCGCGGGTGAGCCGCCGCGACAGAACGAGTTCTTCATACTCGATCGGCAGTTTCCCATCGCGGTTATCAATGGTGACCGTCACGCTCGCGAGGCCGAGTTTCCCCTTTGACTCTGATCCGGCGAAAATAATGTCTTCGCTTTTTTTTCCGCGCAGCGTCTTCATGCTCTGCTCACCCATGACCCAGCGCAGGGCATCAACGATATTGGATTTTCCGCTGCCGTTCGGGCCGATGATCGTCGTGATGCTTTGCCGGCCGTTCACAGGCGGCAGGAAGGTGAGAACCGTCTTCGCGGCAAAGGACTTGAACCCCTGAATTTCGATCGCTTTGAGGTGCATATATTAGATGAGTATAGCATGGGTTGACAGGCCCGAACAAGTGCGATATACTCCCCCGCTTGCCATTTTTCCGGAGATGAAAAAACCAAAAAAACTCCTATGCAACACATCGCCCGACAACTCCACGCCACACTCCTCGAAGCCGGCCAGATCCTCCTCATCCCGCACCAGCATCCCGACGGCGATGCGGTGGGATCGCTCTCGGCGATCCGCGAGTGGCTCTTATCAATCGGCAAAGTCCCGATGGCCTACTGTGCGACTGACGCGCCGGCACGATTTTCGTATTTGCCCGGGGCGAGTGATATTAAAAAAAATCCCGAGGTCTGGAAACGATCTTTCGACGCGATTGTCGTTTTTGATTCGGGCGATCTCCGGTACGCCGGCGTCGAGGGCGAACTCGCGGCGCTTCTGCCACGTCCGAAAATTTTGAACATCGACCATCATGCGACGAACGAAGGATACGGCGATATCAATTTTGTGGACAAAACCGCGAGTTCGACCGCAGAGATGGTCTACCGTTTTTTTTCCATGAACCGGGTGCGTGTCACTCCGACGATGGCGACGTGCCTCATGACCGGACTCATGACCGACACCGATCAGTTCACGAACGCCGCGACCTCGAGAGCGTCACTCGCAGTCGGCAGCCGCCTCATGTCGATCGGCGCCAATCTCAGCCAGGTGCAAGGGCTGAATTTTAAGGACAAATCCATTGACATGCTGAAACTTTGGGGGCTCATTTTTACCCGGCTCAAAAAGCATGAGACGCTCGGCATCGTCTACACCTACTTCATCCGCGACGACCTGGCGCGCTACCAGGTGAACGACACGGAGACCGAAGGCATCGCCAATTTCTTGAATTCCCTCGAAGAAGGCCGAGCGAGTCTCATCCTGAAAGAACAGAAAGACGGAACGGTGAAAGGCAGCTTTCGCACGACCGATCCGACGCTCGACGTCGCGGCCTATGCCAAGCGCCTGGGCGGCGGCGGTCATACGAAAGCCGCCGGCTTCACCATGGGAGGCCCGATCGAGACCGCGCCTGAGCGGATTTTTCGCCTGATCGAAGACCCAGCACAGGCGTAACCCCATCTTTACGCCGCCGAAAAAACGTGCTATAGTGCCAGGTACTATGAATACCACTCCTCACGCACAATACCTCATTCCGACCGTCATCGAAAAAACGAGTCACGGCGAGCGCGCCTATGACATTTACTCGCGCCTCCTCAAGGATCGCATTAT
>CAYHTX010000005.1:0-17320 GCA_964359615.1 uncultured Gammaproteobacteria bacterium
ACCGTTATATACTATGTGGTAGCGACCGTTCGCCGATGTCATCGGCTGCCAGCCTGGCCTGCCCCAAGCGCGTTGCTTGGTTGCTGTGCGGCCAACATACGCGCACCACTCGGGTCTCGGCAACTCATCCTCGATCAGATGGTACACCCACGCTTCTGAGCTATGAGGCTTGTCACCATATAGTACTCCGTACTTCTTGTCGCCAATCAAAGCAGCGACTTTCCCGGCCGCTTGCCTGGTCAGGGAGAAAAAATCTTTAAAGGAAACCGCCTCGATACTCTGAATGAGTTTTCGCTTGAAAACGGCAATTTTTTGGTCTGGCTCTTTGGCCACCCACAGCGCTGCCCTTTCCCGATTGATTTTTGGCAACCGGCCATGGGGAATAGGAATCGAAGCAGAAATATCCATAGCCGTTATCATGAATCTTTTACTTCGACACTTTTCGCCCCGAGCCAGCTCAAATGATACACCTGGCGCATGGCGTCGGCGATGGCCTTACTCTCAATAATGACTGAATTATTCTCGGCAAAATTCATAAAGACGACTTTGTCGGCGTAGATATTGACTTCAATGCCCGGCCAAAATATTTTTCGAGGCACCACCGTCGTTTCGGACAGCTCCGCGCTGTCGCGCGGTCGGTTGCGCGTGTGCCAGATCGAACCCTCCCCGGCAATACGTTTGGCGCGAATGCCGAGCTCTACGCGGTGTTCGATATAGTGCTTATCGAGGCCGTAGCGTTCAAAGTCAAAATAAAAATCCGTATTCCACATGAGAATTTCCGACGGCTTCACGGCCAGGGTATCATCGAACGCTTTGCGGATGGCGCCCCGACCCTCATAAAAATAAATTTTTGGTTTTGTTTCACTGGTGTTGTACATGGCCTCGAGCTGCGGCAAGGCTTTTTCCATTTGCGTCCGTAACTCCGTCACGATGGACAGGAGTTTATCCGGCGGATCGGCCAAAAATTTCGTCTTCCCCTGCCGGACGGTTTTACTCACAATACCGCGCCGGGCGAGATAATCGAGGACCGAATAGACCGTCGTACGCGGGAGGTCTGATCGTTCAGCCAATTCCTGGGCAGATGACGGTCCGGATTCGAGTGTCGCCAAATAGACCTTGGCCTCGTTTCTCGAAAAACCGAGACGGCTGAGCAGCCGATCAAGTTGCATAAATCGTAAGTAATGTCGAAAACTTCGTCGTCATTATAATTGATATTTTTATTATAATCAAGCAAAAAAATATCCACGTTGGGCAACTTGTCGTCAAAATGACGAAAAATATTGACAAACTAGCGCAATTCGGTAATACTATTAGGCTATCATTGTATATGGATATGCAGGCGCGGCCAAAAAAATCTACGCAAAACGTCAGTTCCCTATTCCGGGCAGTGAACCTTCCCCTCAAGATTAAAATTCGCGTCACGGAACACACCTACGAAGTTGACCCGAAGCACCCGAAACATAATTGGCTCTACCCGGCGTTTCGCGCGTTTCAGAGATTGGAAGATCGGCGTCATAAGGAGGGGAAAAAACTGGAGACGTTTGTCACGATTGGCAGTGGCCAGGGCCTCGACGCCATCGGCGCGTATCATATTTTTCATCCTAAAAAAATTATTCTGACCGACATCCACCCACAGGTGGTGCCGATTGTAAAACAAAATTTTCTGGCTGCCGTGGCAGATCCGGCCGTACAGCTCGATGCATACGTCGGCAATCTGTGCCAGCCGCTCCAGGAGCACAGTGTGACTGCGGACATCATCTATGCCAACCTGCCGAATATCCCGCTCGACGGCACCGGCGCGGCATTCGGCGGCCAGCTCACATCAACATTTTTTGACAAACGCTGGATCAGCCACGTTCCTCTTTCCTTTCAGCGATATTTGCTTGGTATGCAGTACGCCTTTCTCTCTGACGCGTCTCATTGTCTCGCGTCCGGCGGCTCGGTCATCATCAATCTCGGCGGCCGCATGCCGATCACGCTCGTGAAAAAAATGTTTCAGACGACAGGCTATACCTGCGAAGAACTCTTTGTCATGTTGAAAGAGCAATCACAACCCGAATGGGTGCTCGGCGGCTATGCGCGCGCGGAAAAAAAACATGGCGTCACCTTTGATTTTTATCGGCTTGAGGCTGCTGAAAAAATGCTCGGCTCGCGTTTAACGGATGAACGCCTCTCAGCCGCTGCGCTAAAACGCCTCCTCAAACCCGTCCGCTTAAGCGCTACCCAGGCACTCAAGCGTTTTCTCTATGCGAGCGAGCGCATTGGCCACATTGTCGAGGTCATCCACGGGGTAAAGAAATAATTTTCCTGGATCGGGGAGGCAACGGCGGTCAAGATTCGAGCAACTTCTCATGAAGCCGCACAATGTCCTCCGAAATAATTTCAATATTTGGAATTTCGCTGTTTTGACTCAGATCAACGAGGACGAAAAGATGGCCGGTATGGCCATCTCTTATTGTGGTGGGGTTTATTTGAAAAAGTCAGAACCCACTTTGCTCCGATGAACTCCTCCGTTCCGCAATCATGAGTTCGCGTGCTCACATCTTCGCTTTGGTCATGCCTGAAAGACAGCCGTATTTGTTTTAGTCATCTACGTCTTTGGTTCCGAAAGCTGATTTAACACTTCCACAAAACTCTGCGGCAGCGAAAATCTGAGCTCATTTTCCTCAACTCTATACGGGAGGTCGGTAAACAAGCCATCTTTATACCAATAGATGCGTGGACTGAGTGACCCGGGTCCTTCCGCGTGCCATCGTGGTACAAACGTCATATAGAGTGAGGCCATCTTCACAACACCAAGATCATTGATCGGGTAACACATGATAGTGCCACGGTTGGGAATGGCCACCATTGAGCCGTGCATACCAATACATTCAGGGAACCGATTAAGACGCAAAACCGACGCCGCAGTCAGAATATGATCAGATGTGATAAGTGTGATGAAATCATTTTCCACCGGCTCACTCGCAACCTCTGGATTTATTTTCTGTACTGTGTTTTCGAGAGCAATTGCAAACAATTCTTCCTCTGACTTTTGCCACGCGCTTGATTCATCTTTCTTCACTATTCTAATAGAGCTTGGTTGATCAAACACGAGCACAGCCATAACAGCGGGAATGTCACTGCGTGTTACGAAATCAAATTTTACTTTTTTCTCCAAATCAAGATAATCATCTGGATACAATTGTAGCGCAAGATACTGCCTTATTTTTTCAAAGTCAGCCATATTTTTATCTAATTCTTCATCTTCCGCTTTGGACACGGCCAACCTGTCAAAATGATCTTTGACTATCGCTGGCCATTCTTCTCTCCCAGACAATTTGCATAGCTGAGCAAGGTTATACAACCCAAAATTATAACTTTCCCCATTTACACTGACTGCTAGAAACCCATCTTTTATTGCTCCCAATACGACTCCGCGCGCATCGAGATCATTTTTGACCAATGAAAAAAAGTATTCAAATTCATCCTGGGTCAACACGTCTATGCCGAGGGCGATCTGTGCCTGATTTGGTTTCTTAAAAAAATTAAACATCCGGTCAAATCTTTTCTCAAAAGAAAAAGTTGCGACGATAATAAAAAAAATTGCCGCTAACGATACTGCAAATTTCTTTGACATAATTCGACTTGTGGGAGAAGGCAGAAAAATTTGCGTTGTGGACCGAGCGAGACTCGAACTCGCCACCCCTGCGATGCAAACGCAGTGCTCTACCAAATGAGCTATCGGCCCGAAAAGTAAAAAAAGTATAGCACTGAAACGCTATACTGTCAATGTAGCGCGACGGTCATTTGGATCGCGGGGCTAGCGCTTCCACGCCACCCCGCGTTTGGTATCAACATTGATGACGTCGCCATTCGCGAAAATGGCAGTCGCCACTTTTGTCCCCACAATGCACGGTATTCCGAGCTCTCGACTCACAATCGCAGCGTGCGACGTAAGGCCGCCGGCATCGGTCACGACTGCGCGGGCTTTTTTCATGGCGAAGACATATTCAGGACTCGTCATGGGTGCGACCAATATTTCGCCATCCTGAAAATCGGCGAGGTTATTTGGATCAAGGAGAATATGAACTTTTCCCTCCACTGCTGACTCTTTGCCTTTACTCGCCACAATCCCCTTCACTTCCTTCACTCCTTCGACAATTTTTTCGTTGCCATACAAATTCCAAAAGTATTCGACATCTCCAGACGAAAGCTCGTCACAATCATGAAAGTACCGGACGCCAAACCCATTCTCTCGTCTTCCTAATTCGGCATGCAAGTCTTTGCCTTGAATAATCCCTCCGATCTGGGAGTGCCAAAGATTGTGAAGCTCATCAAAATTATACGAAAAACGCCGCGCAACTTCTTGAACCAAAAGATCAATATAGTGAAGAAGGATAAAGATGTGTTTTTTCCGTTCATCTTGCCAACCAACACCATCGCGAATCGCTTCGGCAATGTCCATGATTTCATCGGATAAACCATATTGTTTCTGGACACTCTGGTTCCGCAATATTGTCTGCTCTAATTTCGCTCGAATCCCGCTCTCAATTTTTTTCGAGAGCGTTTTTTTTCGCTCAACAAAAAACTCGACAGGCAGCACACTTGTCCCAGCATAACTATTTTTGAGCCAAAAAAATGCCTTCTGGTGTTTCTCAATGTCACTCGTTTGTGAAAGCGCTATTTCTTCCTCTTGATAAAAAGACAACCGCGTTGGCGCAGTCAGCGCCTCAAGAGCGGACGCTCGCTCGCCATCGTTCGGAATATCTAGTTTCAATTTTTCTTCGAGATACGCAATCGAGCCATAGTTGCCAAGTTCTGGCGGCGAACACTCGACCCAAAAAGCAATGTAGCGCTCATTCAGTTCGGACCAGATGGCGGCAAGTTCTTGATCAGAAATCAGGGGTAAAGAAGCGGCATCAATCTTCTTCTCGTGAAGAACTAAGTCGCTCGCGGTCTCCTGCCACTGTTTATATATGTTCACGCGCACTGCTCTCGGCAGCATATAGCGCACAAAAACTCGCCCCCCGGCAGCCTGAAGGTCTCTCTCATCATTGAGATAGAGCGACCGACCACCCCGAAAGAGCCAGAGAGACTCCGACCAATTCTCGCCGTATTTCGCGCGAAAATGTTTGTAGTGCGTTTCGGCAAACGTCGAGACATACAAAAATTTAAGCGGCACCGGCCCCCAGCGAAAAATTTTAGCATTCGGTTCAAATGGCAAATTATTGTCCGTGTTTGGCGTCATACACTTTTCCCTGTTCTATATAATCAATCGTGTCCCATTTTTTATCTTTTGGCAGTCCTAATTCTCGACGCACTTTTTTAATCCGGTCAAAGTAGATCCGACAGATTGCCGGGAGTTTTTCGTAGACATAGGCATCGTGAACGCCATTATAGAGGCTGCAGTCGAACACGTCTGCGTCTTTGACGAGCTCAATATATGGATTTTTCGATACGATGTGCTTATCACTATGTTGATAGATAGCACTCGTGATGAGTTTGGTTTCTTTGTCAGTAAATTTTTTTGTTTTGCGGATCAAGCGCTCGGCAATCGGCGCGCCTCGGTGCGCATGCTCTTTTGTTCGTCCGGTCACAAATACATAGATATCATGCATGGCGCAGATAATCGCTGAGAGACCTGGATCAAGTCCGCGCTTCTCGGCAAGAATCCGACCAATCTGCGCGACTGATGAGCTGTGTTTGAGTTCAAAGGTTTTGCTCCATAATCGGTCTTCATCTGGCCGCTTACTTTTCAAAATCGTTTCGACGACCATACGTTCCATGAGCTCGATACGTGTGATTTCATCGCCCTTAAAATGGTGGTAGATGGGATTGTGGACGTGGGTCATAAAACAAACACCGTTAAGTACAAATCTATACTACGTCGCTCTTTTCTCCTTGGCGCAGCGCGCCGTTTCTGGAGGTTTATTTTATAGTAAAAACAAAAAATGTAAACTAAAGTCTACATTCTTATGCACAAATAGCTCATTTTTGTTTTAATGTAGATAAAAATAGAGAAGCAAAATGTTGTAGATATATAACAACAAATATTACTTTCTGTCTGGTGGATAGGGCTTGTTGGTCACTTCCCCAGTCGCATGAAGCCAGCCAAATTCAAAGATTTTCCGCTGTGAATCAGCGATGAGCGGGTCAACGACCGTCACTGCCCGCATCTCCTCTGGCAGAGCAATGCTAAAACGGTCGTTGAAAATGACCATAAAGCCGGGCGTGTTAAACTGATCTTTGGAAATAAAGCGGGCTTTCATGGGCGAGGCTTTTTTATCTTTAACATAGCGGCGTTCAACATAATCATGCGCCTCGGGCGTATCAAGAAAAATAAATCTGGTTGGAATTTGTCGCTTAAATTTTTCCGGGAAGTAAAACGATGTGAGATAGTCTTCAAAATGTTCTGAAAATGATTCGATCCTGGTCCATTCAAGAAGTTCACCGGAGGTCTCAAGCGCGTCTGACGCCCAATTCTTTATTCCTTCTTCTCCTTCATAATAAATCATGTTTGTGTCCGCGCTGCGGTGGCCCATGACGCGCTTTAATTCTGGCACTAGAGCATCCAGAAGTCCCCTCTCTTTTTTCACGCTCTCCTCATGCCGTCCGACCAGATCATACAGTTTCATCGGTGGATACGCGGCCATCCGTCTTTTATTTTTCACCCGCTCCTCGCGGAGAAACCCCTTATGCATCAAAGATTCAGCGACCCCATAAACGGTCACCCGATTCAATTTGGCTTCTTCGGCGATGTCCTGAATGGACGCCGAGCCAACCCGAAGCGCGGCCACGTATACATCGGCTTCATTTTTCGTGAGTCCAAACGCTTCGAGTTGTGATGCAAGCGTCATACTTAGCCTTGTTTATTCCTTTTGATGAACGCAATCGCTTTCCCACCTGCCCGCCGGGCGAGTCCAGCAAACATGGCCCCGCGCGCCTTGGCCGCGAGACCAATGATAATCGAGGTGAGACCACCGGCTGTGGCAGTCAAATATTTTTCAGCAATGTCGTATTTCGTCTCTTCCAGAACGCTCTCCGCTACCATATTTTCTTCTCTTTCCTCGCCATTGTCAACGGACATGAGGTCTTCCTGTCCACGCGGGAGTATCTGCCAGCCATCTTTTATTTTTGTAAGAATGCCCGTGACATACAGCGTATCGCCTTCGCTTACACTCCCGGTATCGATCGCTGCGTATTTCTTGAGCGTCACTTTGATTTCATCGCTGCCGTCATCGAGATAGGCATACCCTGATCTGAGCTGCGTCACCTCACCTTCAACACTGATAAGAGCGCCGAGGTGCGCTTCTCCAAGCTCGGCAATGGCAAATTTGAACGGTTCCGCATCTCTATGGCCTGTAACAGTAATATCCGGCGCCTGTTTTATCTTCACCCGTTTTTCCCCATAGGCCTCGCTCACCGCACCGCGCACCGAAATCTCATCGCCAACCGTGAGCGCCGGGAACGCTTTGCTATTCATATATATTTGGATGCCGCCCGAGTCGGTTGTCGTCGAATGAGACACGAGATAAAAATATTGCGAGCCAAATATGCCTGGGAGAACTGCGACCGTCCCAGACACCTCGACCTGGCTGCCGACCTGAGCCTGACGCGCATCGGCAATGCTCACGCGCCCGCTCGCCGAGGCAATCGTCTTACTTCCAGTCTTCGACGCAGTTTTTGCCGCAGCCACTATCGCTTTCACAGCATTGGCCGCGCCCGGCGTCGGTGTCGCAGTCCAACTCCATTTCCCATTACTTGCAGTGGCATACGCCAGTCCTTCCTTCGCGCCCTCATAGGCAACTTCGTTCAGAAGCGTCTCATCCGGCAAAAGCAGGCGAACGCTATCGCCAGTATTATTGAGCGCAAGGTTTGTTTCCGAACGTGGGAACATTATATATGCTCCAGCCTGAACCTCAGTCCCGTCTGGAATCGTGTATGGTTTTGAGCCGCCGTCAATATCATCGAGGAAAAAACCGGAGAGATCAATGACCTGGTTCGTCGGATTGAATAATTCAATAAATTCTTTGGTGTCGCTATCTATCAGATTGGGGAGGATTTCAGAAATCTGCAATTGCTTTACTATACCCGTCGGCTCCAGCTCGGGGGCGGTGCCACCGACAAACGCGGTGCTCTTTTTTACCGTCACTTTTGCTTTACCGGTCGCACTCTCCCCGTCAGCGTCTGTGACCGTGAGCGTGATAGTATGCGTGCCAGCTTTTGAAAAAATATGATGGATCGTATCCGCGCCACGCATCTCGCCCTCGCCAAAATTCCACTGATACACCAGGTCCTCCCCATCATCAGTCGTGTCTGAGGCATCGAAGAGCGCCGGCTCTCCGACCGCGACTTCTTTCGGCGCGTCGAGAGAGACGATGGGTAATTCATTTATTTTCACGAGGTGATTGGGGAGCCCCTGGGTGGCCGAGAGACTCCACTGCCAGAGAGCGCCGAAACGAGCATAGCTCAACCCCTCGCCAGCCGTGCCTTTGTACGTCGCGCGGTCGATCAGCACGCCATCCGCTGAAAAAAGTTCAATTGTTTCTAAGCCAGAATTGTGGAGCACAATCTTTGTGACTGTACGGGGAAGTGCCAGGAACGCGTTCGCAGCCAGCGTGGTCGAAACAAACACATACTCGCTACCATCCGCAACAATTTTCCAGCCGGTCAAATCTACCGTACTCGATGTCGTATTCTCAAGCTCGATAAATTCACCATCGAGATCGGCGCCTTCGGGATTGGGGAGAAATTCGGAGAGCGCAATGGTTTTCTTTGGCGTGATTGCCGACGCTCCCGAAGTCGGCGCTTCGATACTATTGGCCGCACCTTTTGTCACGCGAACGGTAACAGTAAAATCGAGATGGTCGGCATTTGTATCCGCGCCATCTTTCACCCGCGCCAGACTCTCGCCTTCGTCAGGGGAAGGTGCATTGTCGCGAAGATTCCCATCTTCCCACGTGCCGAAACTCACCCGATCAATGATATGACCGCTCGGGTCAAAAAGTGTAACCATGTCGCCGGCATTATTGAGATTGCCTTTCGGTTCGGAAACAACCAACCAACTTTTGCCACCGACTATTCCGTGTAAAAATGTTTTTGCTTCACTGCCGTCTTCGATCCACCAGTCAGCGAGATCAACGGGCATCGCGAGTGTGTTAAAGAGTTCAACAAATTCTTCTTCGCCGTCGCTTGGATCGCTCATGAGTTCATTGATGATGACCGCCCCGACTGCAAACGATGGTCTCGAAGGAGCGGCTGATCCGCCGCTCGACCCGCCGGAAGAAGACGATGCCGATGGCGTGGTGACGGCCGGCGCCGTTACCGTATTTACACCGCCTTTCGTCGGTGTCGTAGTTTCAGAAAAATCACTTCGATCATTGCCAGTGTCTCCACTGGCGCGCCCGAGCGTGTTGCCTTTGGCCGGAACAGTCGCATTGTCGCTCGTACTCCCATCGTCCCAATCACCATAACTCACTGCATCGATGACTGTCCTGTCTGGCGCCTGAAGCGAGAGCGTGTCGCCACTGTTATTGAGGCGGCTCGAAGTCAGTTCGATCACAAAAAATCCGCCCGCAGGTATGGTGCCGGTCGGGGCGGCAATCAGGCCTACGCCATCGCGGAGCGTCCAACCATCGAGCGCGACCGATGCATCCTCAAAATTATACAGTTCGATCCATTCGCTCTCGCCAACATTCGGGTCTGGTAAAAATTCATTTAGCAATATGCGCGCAGTCGTCGTTGCGCTCTCTAGCGGGGACGGGCCATCCGCTGACGCTCCGGCGCTATTCTGCCGGCCGAAACTATGGCCGCTCGCGTGTTCTCCCCAGTTTGCTCCCGAGTACTCGGCGAGTGCTGCGTCACGGCGCTCAAGCGAATGATCGGGCGCCGCAAGATACGCAAACTGTTCAACAAATGAGTCCGTGCTGTTTTTGAGGCCGATCAGTTCGCCGCCTTCATTCAGACTGCCCCACGAACTATCAAAAACTGTCCCGTCTGGCGACGCGTACCCGGCGCAATCGCTCGAGAATAGCCGCGCATCATCTTGTGCAATTATCGCGTACTCCCCCGGCTCAATCGTCCAATCCTGGTGCAGACTTGAGCTCGAGATCACGAGACCATGATTCGTATCATTTTCCCAAAACCGCCAGCCCTCGAGGCTGACCGTCTCCGTCCCTGTATGAAAAATTTCAATCCATTCGCAGCCCGACGATTCATACGCCGCGATTTCGGTCACGACGATGTCGGCGTCGGCTGCCTCGGCAGCGGGAACAAAAAAGAAGCATTGCTGGAACAGCAAAACGATTGATATGAAAAGAGCGAAAACGTTCCTCCTCATAATTTTCACTTATTGATGAGATTAATAATGAGTTTAATCATCGTGTCTTTTTGTTTCGGATCGCTCTCGGCAATGAGAAGCGCGAGTGCCACGAGCGCACTATCGTTGATCTTTTTTTCGCCTTTTTTGTTGTAAAGATGTTTGTTCCGCGCCAAAAAAACGATAAACAAAAAAGAGGCAAGGCGTTTATTGCCATCACTGAAAACATGGTCTTTAATAATAAAATAAAGCAGATGTGCGGCTTTGGCTTCAAGACTGGCGTAAAGTTCAGCCCTCCCGAATGTTTGATTGAGATTGCCGAGAATGGCCGCGAGCATGTGGTCTCGCTCTTGTCCAAAAAGATCCCCGGCTTCTTTCATGCTCCGAAGTCTTTTCCCTAGTTCCCCAATGGCCTGAGTCGCGTCATCATGGGTCAAGTTATAGATAATTTTTTTGCGCACCTTCTTGACTTGGATCGCGTCATGGTCGTACTGCTGGAGCAAAATCCAAGACTGGGTATAATCGGTGATCACCTTTAGCAGCCCTCTTGCTTCGTCAGAATTAACTTCATGCCGCTCGATCGTTTGCTGAAGTAACGCTGTGGCTTGTTCGAGTTCTCTGATTTTTTCGAACCGCTTCGCCTTCAAGCGCCGTTCACTGAGAACAAAGCCCTGTGTCAGATACTCTTTCAAAATCTGTGTCGCCCAGATGCGAAATTGCGTCGCGCGTCTGGAATTGACACGGTAGCCGACGGAAATAATGACATCAAGATTATAATAAGCAACCGGTTTATCTGAATTTGCAATGTGCAAAAATTGCACATTGCTTTTTTCCTTTAACTCAGCAATATTAAATATATTTTTAATATGTTTGGTAATAACGCTTCTGTCAATATCAAACAATTCCGCAATCTGTTTTTGCGTCAGCCAAATCGTATCCTTTTCAACGCGAACGTCAATCGGCTGCTTGGCGCTGCCTGATCCGTAGATGATAACTTGTTTATCATTTCTTGATTGCATATCATTATTTTCTTGTCTGATTATATCATGGGTTTAATCGAGAATAAACATGATAAATTTTATGGACACAAATCCCACATATACTGAAACCACGTTTTGTAGCTGGTCGCCATCGGCCGGCTGATAATGACAAAAATGGTGATGTCATCACTGATCCGACCAAGTCCGGCACCGGTAAACGACACCACATGATCGCCAAAGATATCAATCATGGATGGCGTCGAATATTTCTTGGGTAAAAATTTATATGGTTTTCCGACCGTTTTCGGCACTTCTGGCAGCCGGTCTTTTACTTCATAATCAAATAGATGTTTATAGGCAATGCCCTGGCGCCTGGCGTCGGCGAGAAATCGTTCGAGAAATGTTTTCAGCCTAGGGTCAAACCACGCACCCTTTGCGCCGATGAAATACGCGTCTTCGTTTGCACTCAGGACATCACGCAAATAATTTTTAAATCCTTCGATGCCTTTATACATATACGACGCTTCCAGCGCCGGTTTACTTTGGTACACTTTCAAAAATTCTGGCAATACTGACTCGAGTTTTGTGCGTTTCTCGTCCACGAGCTCGAGGAGTTTATTCGGATCAACCGGCTTATACCGGTTATCGCCTCTGCCGACAACCTGGAATACCAGGCCCTTCTCCATGAGCCGGTTCATGGAATCATAAATGTTGCGCCGATGAATACCGCTTTTGAGGCCAATGGCCGCGACTGTGGTCTCCCCTTCTTTGAGAAGCGTCTCATAAATTTTTGCCTCATTGGGGGATAGGCCGAGGCTCATCAGTATCTCTGTTGACATAAAAATTTAATAAGTGGTGGTAATAAAGACCACGTGGTGGTATTGGCCACTCTTTATTTATTTTATACCCTACCAGCCTGACCTGTCAACCCCAAACTATCGCCCCAAACATTATGTCATGGCACCATATCAATACGCGCCGCATCAGTCTCCAGATGTGTCTGTTTTGGAATCGGGGACTTGGCGAAAAAGCCGTGGCCACCTATGGCTTTGGCATAAAAAAATTCCTCAATTATTTTGACGGACAAAAAACCGAATATTATGTTCCTACGGCCGAATGGGACGCGTATCAAGACAACCTGCGGCAGCTTCTCGAAAAAAATATCTTTGTTCGAACCATCCCATGGGAGGTGCAGCGCTATTTAGAACGCCAACTGGAGCGCTGGCAAACATCTTTTCCTAAAAATCTTCCGGGGATGAGCAGTGGCGGCCTACTCAATCTCCAAAAGCAAGTCGCCGAGGAGGTGGCCTGGACCAATTCACGAACCTGGATGATTTATCTGCTGAATGATCGAATTGTCGAGAAGGTTGAAACAATGCTTCGAGAACGCACAGCCGACGACGCCCAGGTCAAAAAATACCTCCTCAACTTTTCAAGCCCACTCGAAATGAACGGGGCCATGAAAGAACGCCTGGCGCTCCTCGAGCTATCACTGCTTCGGGGCGCTTTGTCGCATGCGTTGTTTACTGAGAAATTAAAAAGTCATGTGGAGCGGTTTCGCCACATTCCCATGTTTGGCTTCGATCACGATCCCTACCCGTTTGAACATTTCCAAAACCAAATTTTTGAGATCGAAGACGCCGCCTATGAACTTGCGGAGTTGCAAAAAAGCATCCGTGAGAGAAAGGGCCAATTTGAGACTGCACTGAGAGAGCTTCAGCTCGCAGAAACAGACCCTCTCTATGATCTCATTCATATGCTCAAACACACTGTTTTTGTCCGCGATTACCGCGATACGCTTCGACAAAAAATGTATCTCCTCGATCGCGGCATGTATGAAGAGATCGGCAAACGTTTGGGCGAACTCACTGCCCGGGAAACGACTAACCTGACGAATGAAGAAATTGCGGATGGGCTTCAGGAACATGCCACCATTCATTTTAAAAAATTGGCCGAAGAGCGCCGCAAAGGTTTTCTGATTCTTGAAAACGAAGCCGGAACGGAAGTGTATACCGGCAACGAGGCGCATGAAAAAGCGAAGCGTGAAATTCATTCACCTCCCGCTCATCGTGAGCATACGCTTCGCGGCCAAAGTGCCTCGAGCGGTCTTGCCAAAGGACGGACGAAGATTATCCAAACCAGCGATGATCTCGGTAAAATTAAAGACGGCGATGTGATGGTGACCTACGTCACACGGCAAGACTTTCTGCCAGCCATGCGCCGCTCCGCGGCCATCGTGACTGAAGAGGGCGGGATTACCAACCATGCTGCGATTATTGCCCGGGAGCTCGGCATCCCCTGCGTTGTCGGCGCCTCGCAGGCCACGACTATCTTTCATGATGGCGATGAGGCAGAGGTGGATGCAAACAGAGGAATCGTAAGAAAAATCTAATGATTGCTATCTGGTACACCCTTCGCTACTCCACCAAATCCCACAGCATCTCGAACATCGAGCGGAAAATATCGATCATGGCCGGGATGGCGATGACGACCGCGAGCGATGAGAGCTCAGGACTCACGATGAGAATCTTATCGTCGTAAATGTCAATCGTACTTTTGAAGTAATACTTTTCCGGCAGATATTTCCATTCCCGGAGGAGTTCCGGTTCCGTCGGATTGATATCTTTTGAATCCTGGGTGAGAAGGAGCCGCGTATGGATATTCGCCTCAGCCCGGTCTTTCCGATATTGAATAAAGAATTCCGGGTCGAGTCCTTCCCAGCCTTTGGCGCTCGAAATAATGCAATAGTTCTTATTCTGGTATTCATCAAGGAGTGCCCGATAAAAATTGCGCAGCTCCTCCCGCGTTTCAATAAACCTTAGTCCAATGGCCTGCGTCTGTTTTTTCTCCATCGCATGAAGCACCGGGATCACATGTTCAAAGGCCGCAATTTTTTTCTGAAACATCGTCGCCACATTCGTGGGCTTTTCGGCATAGTAAAAGCGTTGGTTCTTTCTGTAATACACATTGACGAGCCCGGCTTTCGCGAGCGACTGGAGAATGGGATAGACCGTAGTGCGTTTCACCCCCACCTCTCTCGCTACTGCACTCGCCCGCGAGCCGCCAAGCCGAAGCAGAGCAAAATACACCCGCGCGTCCTCCTCTGGAACGCCTAGATGCTGGAGCAAGACCTCATGATTCATACTGTGGATAACAGCCCTTTTATCATATGTCAGAATTTTACGACACTAGTAAAAAAATGTCAAATAAATACTTAATTAAGCCAAAATTATATTTAATGTGTCTAAAATTATTGACTATGTGGCGAGATTGATATATGGTAAACGCGTCATTGTGGCCAAAAAAAGAAAGGAAGGGTGGCCATGCAAAGTATCGAGGATATAAAAAAAGAAGTAGCCGAACGGTGGCGAACCGGACAGTACCTCGAGCACGGCGTTGAGGTACCGACCGAAAGATATGAACACCTGCCGTGGATACCCTATGAGGGGTATATGGAGGCGCGTCTTGTCAATTGGGTGCCGGGAGAGGTGGGGCAAATCATGGTTCGTTTCCCTGTTGAGGGAAGTGAGAGCAATGAACTACACATTCATCCGCTCTCGGATCGGATCATACTCGTCATCGAGGGGTCAGGCGAGTTCGTGTCGATCCGCGATGGTGTCGAGGTGCGGCACGCCCTTCAACCGGGCGACTGCATCTACCTGCCGCGCGGGACGCGGCACACGTTCTTCGCCGGACCATTGGGCTTACTTGTGGAATCCATCCACAATCCATGGGTTCCACTCGAAGACCCACAGTGCCTCGTTTATTGACGGAGTGCGGCCCGGACAGTTGGTTTTGTGGGAGAACACCCGCCTGCCAACTCTGTCTTATTGGTATCACTAATGGAGGGTACCAAGGAGAGATAAAAGAATCCCGACGAACGGGATTGTTTTATTTCCTCGCCCGTAACCTATTCTACCAAGGCAAATGAGACAAACCCCTATTTTCGTGTAAATTGTATACACTACTCTATACATCTGTGCCGAACGCCACTCATAGCCCTGCGCTAGGCGGTGACAACTCTTTTTCTATGACAACGTTGAATTACCAGGGTAATTCGCAATTTATTCACAAGCGCATTCACACCTTTTCCAGACCTGAACACATAAATTTGTATAGATTATTCTATACAATGTGGATAACTCTGTGCAAAACTCCTCAAATCTGTGGATAACCAATAAAATTTACAATTTGTATAGACTAGTTTATACATTAAAATAATGGAAAATTCCATTTTTTACGCTGTATATAGCTTTAATATTCGAAATATTGACAATATGGCCAAAATCCGGTATACTATATACAGTTCTTTGCAATAAGGAACGTTCTCCAGAACTCTTTCTGAAGAATTTTTCCTCTTCTACTCCTTCATTACCCGGGTTTACCCCTACTCTTATCCAGAGTGGGTTCAAAATTCTCGAGAATGGTCTATTCCCGAGAACCAAAACACCAACATACATGTTTACATGTAACAAGGAGAGGCAAACCCGGATCGGTGCAATCCCAACTTTTTCACTCTGTGCCTCGTGCCAGCGTGACGGGTGCCCACCATCAAGGCGGTAGAAGAGCGATCTACCATCCCACGGATGGATAGTACTTCCAGACAGTTGAACGCCCGAATCTCGGACACTCAACTGTCTGGATATACTTCTCCTGGGGTGTTGGGGCGACAAGCCACACATTCCCCAGGGCTCAGTTCGCCCCTTTTTGTTTTTCGCCACACCCTTGCCAAAAACCAAACCCCAGTGTATACTGAGTTTTGCATTCATTCAGTTTTCCAGTTTTTTATGGCAAAAACGAACGTGACATTTAGCCCAGCGTTCCTCTCTGAAATCAAACAGTTACTCCTCGAAGAGGAAGCGAGGCTCGAAAAAGAACTTGGCCAGGTCGCGACCAAAAGCGTCCATGGCAGCGACGACTATAATACGGTCATGCCGAACTACGGCGACAAGGATGATGAAAACGCCTTGGAAGTCGCGGAGTACACGGCTAACAAGCCGCTCGAACTCTCCCTCGAAAAAACGCTGCGCGATGTAAAAAAAGCGCTCGAACGCCTCGATCAGGGTACCTACGGCATCTGCAAGTACTGCGACAAACCGATTGATGAAAAGCGGCTCCTCGCACGTCCCACCTCAAGCGCCTGTGTGAGTTGTAAAAAAACCCTCACTGATGAGGCCTAAGC
Organism: uncultured Gammaproteobacteria bacterium; assembly: GCA_964359615.1. Classification (GTDB taxonomy): domain Bacteria; phylum Patescibacteriota; class Patescibacteriia; order Magasanikbacterales; family UBA922; genus CAYHTX01. The sequence continues at coordinate 16,463 of CAYHTX010000005.1, forward strand.
CGTATGCGCCGCGAGCCCCGCATCGTCCACATTGCCGTAGGCGGGGTTTTTTTATTCGGCCTGGATCAAGGACTCAAATTTCTCGCAATGGAGAATCCCGAATTTAGATCGTACCTCATTCGTCCGTGGCTCGGGTGGGAATACTTTGAAAATACCGGCATTGCTTTTAGTCTTCCGTTCCCCAATCTTCTTCTCATTATCGTCACCCCCCTTCTCCTCGGCTTCATGCTCCGAGCCATTGTCCGAGAGACACATGCGCCTCGTCCTCGCACACTCCTCGGCACCCAGCTTCTTTTTTTCGGCGCACTCTCAAATTTTATTGACCGTCTGCGTTTCGGCGCCACCATTGATTACATTCGCGTTGCAACATCAGTCGTGAATCTCGCCGACATCATGATCGTTCTCGGTGTACTTCTTCTCCTCATCCGGGACAAAAAATCAACCGCTTCGGAGTGCGGTACGTGATAGAAGCCATATGTTTACCAAAATTCCTTCTGCCACCGTCATTGGCATCGAGGCGGTGCCGATCACGGTGGAAGTCGACGTGGCCGGGAGCTGGCCCGGGTTCCAAGTTGTCGGTCTGCCTGACACCTCGATCCAGGAAGCCAAGGAGCGAATCCGAACTGCCTGGAAGAATTCCGGCCTGCATTTTCCAAATAATAGCCGCATCGTCATTAACCTGGCGCCGGCGCACCTCCGTAAAGAAGGCACAGCGTACGATCTCCCCATGGCGGTCGGTATGTGGCTCGCCAGTGAGCCGCGTGAAGGCGTGCTCCTCTCTGACGCGCTCCTCGTCGGCGAGCTGGCGCTCGACGGCAGCCTCCGGCACACAAATGGCGTACTGCCGCTCGCCATCTT
>CAYHTX010000006.1:0-671 GCA_964359615.1 uncultured Gammaproteobacteria bacterium
ACCGAGCGAAAGCATCATAAAATAGAGCGCGATGCTCCAGATGGCCGCGGAAAAATCCATCCCCCTCACGACGGTGGTGCGTACACTGTAGGCATACGAGTAGATGACGCCGAGGAGCACGATCCGGAGAAGCCAAATCGCGACATTGGATATCACTTTACTCCGGTAAAAAATCGTATCCCGAAGATATACCTGAACGAGGGTGGAATACGCTCCGATCATACGGTTCGTTTTTCTTCGGTATAAATCGAGGCGATAATCTCTTCGAGCGAGGTATTTTCGACGTCGAGGTCTTCGATTTCATAGCCTCCGACGAGCGTCTTCATCACCTCATTCAGCGAATGTTTTTTCGTGTCCACGAGAAACTCCGCCGACGATCCGTCTTTTTCTACGAGTTTGGCTCCGGCAATCTTCGGCACCGGTACGCCGGGCGCAAAATCCACCCGGATATGTTTATGGGTGAGATACGTTCGCTTGAGCTGCTCGGTCGGCGTATCAAGAATAATTTTTCCATAGTTAATGATGATCGTGCGGTCGCAGAGCGCCTCGATGTCGCCGGGGTCGTGCGAGGTGAGGAAGATGGTAGTGCCGTATTCCCGGTTCAGTCCGCGGAGCGCCGCGCGCAGCCGCTGTTTCGCGACCACATCGAGCCCGATCGTCGGCTCATCGAG
>CAYHTX010000006.1:681-16572 GCA_964359615.1 uncultured Gammaproteobacteria bacterium
ATCTCCGCGCGCATGCGCTGGCCGAGGGAAAGTTTCCGGACCGGCTGGTCGAGGATTTCTTCAATCTCAAAAACCCCGGCCAACTCTTTGATTCTCTTCTCGATCTTCCGATCGGGTAACTCATAAATTTTCCCAAATAACCTGAGAGAATCTCGAACCGGCAGATTAAAGATGAGCTGGGACCGCTGGCCAAAAACCGTGCCGATCTTGTAGCTGAGCTCGCGCCGCTCCGCCTGCGGGTCAAGTCCGAGCACACGGATCTGCCCGCCCGTCGGGTATAAGATGCCGGTCAACATTTTAATGCAGGTGGACTTGCCGGCGCCGTTTGGACCGATAAAAGCCACCGTCTCCCCTTTCCGAACCGCAAAAGAAATATGATCTACTGCGGTGATGACTTTCTTATCCGGACGGAAAAAATTTCGCGTGAGCGAGTAGTCGGAATTTTTGACCGGAAAGACAAAGGTCTTGGTGAGTTGTTCGACGGCGATGAGTCCGCCCATAAGGGGAAAACAGGGCTGTATTATAGCAAAAAAGGGAATTTCTTTACAGTCGCTGCATTTCCCAGAGCTGCCAAAACCTTCCTTTCTGTCCGTGAAGCTCAGCGAAGCTGCCAGACTCGAGCAGTTCCCCATTTTCGATGAGAAGAATCCGATCCATCTCCTGGATCGTCGTCAGGCGATGCGCGATCACGACCGCCGTCACCTGCCGAAAAAATCGATGAAGCGAATCCTGAATCTTCTCCTCGCTTTCGAGGTCGAGGTGCGACGTCGCTTCATCGAGAAAAAGGATGTCTGGCTCGCGCACGATGGCGCGGGCGATCCCGAGGCGCTGTTTCTCGCCGCCCGAGAGCTTCACGCCCTTTTCGCCAATGAGCGTATCGAGGCCCTGCGGCAGTTTCGGCAAAAAATCCGCCACGTGCGCGGCCGTCACGGCGCGCCCGAGCCGTTCTTCGTCGGCCACTCCGTTCGTGAGTTCGATATTATCCCGAAGGGACAGATTAAAGACCTCTGTTTCCTGGAGCACGACCGCGGCGCGGCGAAAATAAGAACTCTTCTTGATCCGGCGGATGGAAATATCGTCAAAAAAAATCTCGCCCGTAAAATCTTCATACTCCTTGAGGAGGAGCTTAAAGAGGGTTGATTTGCCGGCGCCAGAGAGGCCAACAATGCCGATTTTCTCTCCGCGATGAATATCAAAGGAGATATTCTTGAGGACTGCCTGTTCGCCGTAGGCAAACGACACCTGGCGCAGAAAAATGGTTTTCCAGTCCCGAGGGAAATCAATTTTGTCTGTATCGTCGTCAATCTGCACCGGCTCACTGAAGATCTCACGGAGACGTCCGAGTTTATATTTAGCTATAATTATGTCTTGCGAAATCTGCGACAACTCGTCAACCGAGGTGCGTAGGTTAGTGAAATAAAAATTGAAAAATATGAGAAAGGCCACATCCTGGCGGCCATGGAGTATGCCGTAGACGATCATCGCGATCATGATGGTGCGAAAAATTTGCGACCAATACGACATGATAGCGGCCAGCATCCTAAATCGTCTTATGCGGCGGACAATCGCCGCATAGGTCGCGCTGCCGGCCGCGGCCAGGCGATCAAGGAGCGGCGCAAAGAGTCCCATGACCTTCACGGTCCGGATGTTATTCACGATCTCAAAGGCGACACCGGTAAAATCTTCTTCGAGATGATTGACCTCGCGCGCCGCCCGCGACGCGCGCGCCGACAGAGGAAAACTGATAAGGAAATAGGTGAGGAGAAACAGGCTCATGATGCCGAAGACTGCGCGGTCCACAAAGGCGAGGATGATAAACATGCCCGTGACATTGACGACGATTTCGATAACGTTATCAATCCAGATGTGTCCGAGACGGTCGAGCGCTTCGCCGCCGTTCTGCGCGCGTTTCATTTTGTTGCCCGAATTTTCCTTTTCATGCCAGGCGATGTCAATCCGGCTGAGATGCCGAATCGTTTCGGCCACGCTGTCGAGTTGCATCTTTTCCGAGACGGTGTAACCGAGATATTTCGCGAATTGCCGCGTGGCGGTTACGAAGAGGTACGTGCCGGTCCAAGCCGCGAGGAGAAACCAGACGCGGTCACTCGACTGCCCGATGACGTGCTTCCCCGCCTCGGCGATGAGCGACGACAGGGCGTACATGGTAAAAAGGTACGTCAGATCGCCTGCGAGGCGGAGAAGCGACGCCAGCCAAAACCGCCGCCGGTAGGGACGGAGGAAGCGGAGAAAATCCGCGATCAGCGAGCGATAGGAATAGCTTGAAACTAAATTTTTATCCATGATTCAAAATTTAATAACCCCAAGGACGACTATGAGCGTGACAAGGTCAAACATCATGCACATAAAAAAGAATTTTCGATGTGGCAGCAAATTTTTACTGCAGCGCAAACTTTTTTTGCCTGCCCGACCGAAGCCGGGAAGAAAATTGAAAGTTGTATTGTTCGGGACGGTTTTCGCATGGACGGCAATCAAATTTGGTGTAAAAAAACTAACTAAAGTATAGCCTTTCAATCACCCCTCAATTTTTTCACTTTTTTTGATCTCTTTATTCTCGTCTGCGCTTTCCCTATCGCGTCCGGCGTTGGAAGTTCTTCCGGCATCGTGCCGCCAAGATTGGCAATGGTGTTGCGAACTTTTTGACCGACTTCGTAATGTGCCAAATTCGCATTCCCTTGGCCTTGTATACTATCACGCTTTATCTTGGCATCCGTTTGTGTAGCGCGGAATAAGTTGGCTGCCAATTCCTCACTACCCATATGATCAAGGATCTTTTGTGACCGCTTCAATCCCTTTTTTACATGAATATCCTGCATCGTCAGTCCGCCGTACAAACCTTTGTACCCGTAGTTTTGAAAGATGGCATAATTTTCCACACCAGCCATGGCGGCAGTTTTGGTCAATGCGGTATTGTGCTTCTTCATTTCTTCGCGCAAGAAGACACGATTATGGTCCTCAATAAGGTTATCCGTTTTTTCCTGTCTTCGTGTCTGAATGGCAAAGTACGTCTGGCCCTTGGCGACAACAACCTTTGTCGGGTCAGAGTTTTGGACAATCAAATAGCAGGCATACCGAGAAAGATATATCGTATCTGTTGGTCTTTCTGCGCCAGATCCAATCCTGACCATTTCGTTGGCTTCAACAAAATGGTTGTGGATAACTTCCCCGCTATTTTCACAAGCAATTTTTGCCTTTTCGATTACCCCCAGAAAATTACGATAATCGGTATATTCCAAAGCCTTGGCAAGATCACGCGATGACCAGTACTCTCTGCTGTTTTCATCCAATCTTTTGATTGCTTCAAATGTGTTTTCTGTCATAGGCTTTATTTCTAGTGCGAATAAGTTAGTTTATTTTTCTTGAAAAAAAGTATCGCTAAAATTCATTTCAATTTCACGCATTGATTCATGAACCAAAGGCTTCAATAGCGGATTGAGAATAATACAATTAATTTTACCGACTAACCATTCCCTCCAATCAACTATAGTGATCTTCCTACTCCGGTAATAATCCCCTTTACTATGATGAATATTCGCGTCGACAATAAACTTATCCATGACATAGACAAGTTGCGCCTCAACCTCCGCTTTTTTCTCATAGCGTTCGATTGCGCTGATCATATCTTCAAACGGCGCATACTCCGCCTTGAGCCTGGCAAAGGCCTTTGCTTCACTTTCCTTTTTTGTGGCAATTTTTTCTTTATCATCAAACGCATCAATATCACCAACATATATCTCGATCAAATCGTGGACTAATGCAAATTTAAGGATAAGTTCATCTTTTAACCCTAAATCATATTGTTCGTTTGCCGACCAACAGACTAGAGCTAATTGATAGCTATGTTCCGCATCATTTTCAAGATGTCCTTCTCTATAGCCGGTCGTTCTTTTCACGCTTGCAAATGTCGCCGCCAAATTGATAATGGGAATAATTTTTTTCATAAATCAAATAAGATTCTAGACTTAAATCGCTACCCAAACTTTTTAATGAACCGCTGGATCGAACCTACCAGAAAATTTGTAAAAGAGGCTAATGAAGCGAAAAATATCGCCGTGGTGAAATCTCTCAAAGAGGTTTCACAGTTTGTCGGAAAAATATCTTTGGATATAAACTCATTCGCTCGGAAATATATTGCTGCGGCAAAATATTTCTCTCACTCATTTCGTTTATTGGAACGAACCGCCGCCTCCACGGTAAAAATATCAACTGGGACTGGCTTCAACCGTTTGATTTTTTGGCTGAACATTTGGGAGAATTACGCGCAAGCGCTCGCGAGCGCGCGACGCAATCCGCCGAGAGAAATTCTTTACTTCCGATTGTGCAGGCGCGGTAGGAATCGAACCTACGCTAACGGTTTTGGAGACCGTAGTACTACCATTATACGACGCGCCCATGATGACTTTGACCTCCATCATACCCAAAAAATCCCAAAAAAACAAGCCCCCAGGTGAACGCGTCGTGGGGGCCTCGGAAGCACTATTATACCGTCGGATTCGAAGGCGGTGACGGAGTCGTCGCGGGCGGGGTCGGAGCCGGAGTATTTTTTCCGTCGAGAAAAACCGCGGCGATCATGTACCCGCCAAGGATTAGCGTGTACGCCCCAGCAATCGGCAGATATACCCAATGCAAGAGAAGTTTGAGAAGGGTCGGGAGGGTCAGCGCAAACAGTCCGACGGTAAAAATTTCGCCATAACTCCACGTCCGTTTGCCAATGAGCGCAATAATTTTCACGAGGAGAGAAACAATCGCAAGGTAAATAAGTTTCGCAATCCCCCAAAACACGAACATAAAGAGCATGATAAAGGGCGCGATGAGGTAACCCATGACTCCGGTCACTTTCCCGACAATCGCGATGAGATCAGTCCGCGTAAAGGTACCATTCGGAACGTCACGCCATTCCTGAATGCGCGTTTGTGACTGACTCGCTTCATAAAACGTCGCGCCGGTTCGAGTGACGAGAATGCCGGACATCGTGTCGTTCTCGAGAAAATCCTTAATATCGAGGGTCGTTGTCGTCACCGTATCAACTACAACGACGAAACTATCAGCCTCCCCCGGATCGCCGTAGCTCCGGGTAAACGGCTGCTCAAGAGCCGTGACACTGAGGACGCCGCCCTGGGTTTCCGCTGAAAATTCCGGCACTTCAGTGACGATCGCACTCTCGAGCTTTTCAATTCCGCGCGGAATTTGCCACAGAAGTGGCAGGGAATGAAGAATCGCGACGACGAGCATGAAGAGGACGAAATACATCCAGGCCTTCTTGCCCTCTTTCCGCACTGACCCTAGCCAACGAAAATCGTACAGGCTCGAAACGAGCGTTCGAAAAAAAGACATATTATTTTGTCTCTTTATGAGGAGTATGCTTCATGCAAAACTGGCAGAACTTGGCGAGCTCGAGGCGCACCTTCAGTTTTTTATTGCGGCTGGTAAAATGCGTGACGTTGCTGCACTCGGTACACTGCAATTTGATGAGATTGTCTTGAGACATAAAAGACAGAAAATGAATGGGGTCACTATACCACGGGACTCCAGAGCTGTCAAGTGAAATAACCGGTCAAATGTTGCTCTAGAAGAGGAAAAGCGGTCCGAGTGACGCGTTACAACTCGATCGTCACATTCGCCGAATAACTGCTCGCGACGTCAACCTGGAAGTACCCTGTCCCCGGCCTCGCCGGAACATAGAGCTGGTAGGCTCCGAGCATGGCCGGCATCTCGATCACGAACCGGCCGGCCGCATCGGTTTTTGCGGAGAAGTTCGTAAAGCGAGCCGCGACCGGAAGATTCGCGAGTGCCTCGCCCGTCGTTTTGTCTTTCAGAACGCCGGAGATTCTCGTCGCTTCATCGGTATTCCCGGAGAATCGAATGAGTGGGAACTCGACTGCGGTGCCGCTACCAGATTCTGGTTCGAGCGTAACGACAATTTTTTCTTCATCTCGACCCCGAAGCTGAATGGCATCTGAAGCGTAATATCCGCTGATCTTCGGGACATACACCCAGTCATACGCGGCGCGGGGAAACTCGACATACCCGTCTAGATTTGCTTCGCGAATCGTCGAAGAATAGGGCACGACGACCGGCGCGTTCGGGATCGGTCGTCCGGTACGCAAATTCACAACCGTAATCCCGATCATGCCACGCGTACTCGGTTCCGGAGCGACGGTACGCTCTGGCGTACTGGTCGCCGGAGCGCGTTCCTCTAGCTCGACATCTCTCGGCGGCCTGAATTCCGGAGCACAAGGCTTGAAAATCTTGCTGCCGTCGGCAGTATGAATGCCGCTGCTCGTGAGGATAAGATCTTTCGCGCACCACGTCGCGCCCTCCAACCGCGCAGCGATGCGGTAGTCGGCTCCGCTCGCGAGCGGGCGATACACATAAGAAAACTGTCCTGGGTCAGATGGCACCGCCAGCATGTACGGCAGATTGCCGCACGCCTCGGCCGGCGCAAAACCGTTCTGCCCGAGACAGCCGAAATCTCCCTGGCCGAGCGTACCAGTTTGGACGGGATAGAACCGATGATCAACAAAATAGAGCTCGAGCGCGGTCTGGATTTGACGGAGATGTTTGATGCGTTCGCGGTCGCGCGTTTCAGCCGTATCGAGATTCGTCGTCGGTGGCCGGACGACAACGTCTGCAGTCACCCCGCCGATTGGATGCGTCGCCGGCGGTGGCGATGATTTCCGTTTGGCAAATGGATGTTCGAGCGTGGTCGGGATATTCTGAAGCTCGGCTCTGGTCACAGTCCGAACATCGGCCCAGGTTGTAAAAAATGAAAAGTAGGCTTCCGGAGTCGCGATATAATATTTCTTGCAGTCTTCGGTAATGTAAAAAATGGACGGCGATGAAGCAGTTTTGTACGGCTCCTCAGGCGTGAGAGAACAGAGCACCGCCTCGGCCGGACTGGTGAGGCGCCCGACGATGAAGAAGGCGAGGGTGAGGATGGCAGCGAGGCCGAAGATGCGCTTGATCATAGAGTGGTTCTTAACATACCACCATAGCACATTTTCGGCTGCTTGTCAAGAGGTGAAAAAATCTAGAAAATTGCTGATATCAGCCACTTTTACGAAACTCGCGCGCCAATCGGATGACCTCCGTAACCATGAGATCGGCATTTTTTCGGTGTTTCTCGGCGTCGAGAAGCACCCCCGCAGCGTCGAACGCCGCCCAGACAGCCGGAATAAGCACCTGGTCGCGGACATCGTACATGCGCAGCTCAGCCGCCACTTGTCGGAGATGTTCCGTAGCGCGTGAACCGGCAGCGACGCCGCCGTAGCTCACAAATCCGACCGGCTTGCCGTTCCATTCCTTATACGGATAGTCAAGCGCGTTTTTAAGAGCCGACGAAAAACTGTGATTGTACTCCGGCGTGATCCAGACATACCCGTCGGCCGCGGCGACTGTATCAAGCCATTTCTGGACTGCCGGATCCGCGTGCTTGCCTTCACGCTGACTGGGCGGGACGGCATCAGCGAATAGCGGCAGCGGATAGTCGCGCAGGTCAACGAGTTGAAACTGCGCGTCCGTTCTGCCACTCATCGTTTCCATAAACCACTGCGCCACCTTCTCCCCTACCCGCCCGGCGCGGATCGAGCCGAGAATCACTTGAATGTTTGGTATCATAGAAAATTAGTATACCCTATCCATCCATTCTGATCCTGTGGACATCTCTCATACAAAAACCACCCCGATGGAGTCGGAGTGGTTTTTAAAGCGGGAAGATTAATTCCCTGGAGTGACAGTCACGGTGTTTGAAAACACTTCTGTCGAGGCGTAGATACCGCCATTCTCGATCGGTACGAGCGCGGCGATGCGGACATGGTAGGTGTTGCCGTTCAGAATCGCGATATATCCGTATTCATCTTCGAGTTCCTCTGGAGTCAAATCTGGTCGATTCGGGTCGACGAGCGATGGATCCATGCTCAAATCAAACGACAGCGCGTCTCCCGGGTCATAATTTTCCGTCGGCCAGTGCGAAATCAGGTACGAGGCATCGGCTTCGGTTTCTCCATCGCGCCACCAATAGATAGAATAGGAGATAGGACTGATATCATGGAAGTTTGACACGATACTCGGGTCAACCGCCGTCCAAGACAAATGAATAGTGCCGCTTGCGTTGCCGGGAGTGCCGTAGAGTGGGGTATTATATCCTGGCGCCGGCGCAACTGGAAAAATTTCTCCCGGCGTAGTGACCGGTTCGACTGGCGGATTTGGCGGTGTTGTCGGCTCGACCACTGCAAACGTCGGCGAAGTCGCTGTCTCTGGTGCTGTCTGATACCCGTCAAGTTCGCTCACAAAATAGGTGATGGTGTTATCGGTCACGGTCGGCGCGTCAGGGAGCACGGTCCACATAAACGTGACGACCGTGGTTCCATCCTCGCGCACTTCCATCCTGCTCCCGCCTTCGGTGTTCAGGCGCACCAGATCATTGCCATACGCGCCAACTTCCTGACAGCGGAACCAGCGATCACAGCTAAAAGAGCCCATTTCCAAACTACTGTTGTTGTTCGCCGCATCGACCCGTCCCCGATTGATACCGATGCGCACCGTGGCAACGCCGGCGCTGGCTTCACCTGGCACAAAGGTCAGGGTGGCCGTTTGGATCGTCTCTCCGTCTTTCACGATCACGGGCTGACCAAGGGACAAATTTTGCAGCGTGGTACGAAGTGACTCTGCCTCACGCACGTTATAGAAGTCAGTCATTTCAGTTAACGGCATGACAGTGCCGGCCGTATCGCGCACCTCATAAGAAATGGTATTTCTCGGGACCGCCCCATAGGCCGCGCGCATCGAAAACACGTACGTCAATATGTGGATCGTCCGACCGTCTTCCGTTTGAGCTATCTGGGACGAAGACCGCCCCCGGTGCAAACGGATGAATTCATTGCCAAAACCACGGGCGGCATTCGGCTCCTGAAATCCCCACGCAGGGCTCCAGCCAATCCTGCCGCACTGGTTCGTGCCGCAATTAACTTGGATATACGTCTGCGCCACGGAGGTTTCCGGAGCATCGAGCTCGATAACCTGTGTTACGGTTTGGACCGCGTCATCGTTGGCCGGAACAGAACCGCTCTCACCGAGCGTTACGGTCACTGCCATGGCGTGCGTGGCCTGTGTCGGGGCAAAAAGACCGATTGCTGCTGCAGCAATTACCAACCCCATTACCATTCCTCCCCATCCCCCTCGCCTATCGTGTCGAGACATAGCGTTTTTTTGGCTAAATGAATTATATTATTAAGTATACGATGCTCGCCATTTTTGGTGACAATCTGAATCGAAAAAAGGCCTACCATAATGAATTCAGCCCAATATAGCACAAAAAACATCTTTTGTCAAGGCAGCGGAATCCCCAGGCTGGCGAGCGCCTCGCGCGCTTTTTCAAACACCTGGCCTTCTGACTCAAGGCGCCGGAAGCAGTGAGAATTGTCCCGAAGAAACGTCTTCACATGCGGCGCGAGTCCGGTAACTAATACCCCTTGCCCGCGGCGTTCGATGACGCCGACAATTTCGTCAAACGCCTCGACACCATCGAGATCAACAAAATACACCTCGCGGAAGCGCAGGATGATGTGCTTGTATTTTACCAGGTTCGATTCAAAGCGCGTGATATGCGCCCGCGAATTGATGTACGACAATTTCGCGCGAAAAGTGTAGAGAAGTATCTTCGAGTTTTCCGTAATTTCTTTCAACTTTTCATCCGACGATACCGAAACCACGCCCTGATTTGGCGCGTGGAGCGACAGTTCGAACTGGCCGACCGAGAGCCGCTCGACGAAGAGAAGGAGCGACACCGACGCACCGAGGAGAATGCCCATGATCGGGTCTTTCACAATCGTCACGATCGCCACAAAAAAAGAAATCGCGAATCCATGCCGGTCATACCGATACAGGCGCACAAAATGTTCTGATTCGACCATCTGCACCGCGGTATAGACCAAAATCGCGGCAATGACCGCCATCGGGATATATTGGAAATATGAAAAGAGAAGCAAAGAGATGACTGCGATCGCGATGCTGTTTACTGTCGCCGAGAGTCGGCTGTCAGCGCCGGTTTTGATATTGAGCGCCGTGCGCGCGAGGGCCGCGGTCGCTGGAATGCCGCCGGCAAGGCCTGAGGCGATATTCGCGAGGCCGAGACCGAACATTTCTTTGCGTTCATCATGCTTCGTCTTCGTCATGCCGTCCGCGATCTTCGCCGATAACATCGTCTCGAGAATGGCGACGAGCGCGACCGTGAGTCCGGCGCCGATGAGCGCAGTCGTGAGTTCAAACTGCGGCCAGATAAAAAGCCGCGCCGTAATGCCGCTGAAGTTGCTCCCGAGCGTATCGAGAGAAACTGGAATCAGTCCCCGGCCGGCCGTGTAGCCAAGGAGAATACCGAGCGGCGAGAGAATAATCGCGCCGGGCAGACGCGGTAAAAACTTTTTAAACAGAAAGAGACCGATGAGAAAAGCCAGGAAGGTGAAAATCGCTCCCCCGGACGCCTCGCCCACATGGCGAAAAGATTCCAAAATATTTTGCATGACCGCTTCGTGTTTCTGGAGTCCCGTGAGCACGAGCGCAAAAATGAGCTGATTGAGACCGATAATAAACGCGACGCCGAGCGTGAAGCCGTGGATGACACTTGATGGAATAAAAAACAGATATTTTTCTAGTCGAAACGCATACGCGAGGAGAATAAATCCGCCGGTCACGATAGCGAGGATCGGCAGAGCCTCGGCGCCGTGGACGAGCGCATACATGGCGAGAATCCCGGAAAGCGCGCCAGTCGGGCCGACGATGTTATAGTTGCTTCCGCCAAAAAAAGACGCGATGAGTCCGGCCCAGATCGCGGTCACGATGCCGGCAATCGGCGTCGAATTCGAGGCGACCGCGAGCGAAATGGAGAGCGGGATCGAGACGAGGGCGGTCGTGAGACCGGATTTCCAGTTGGTTTTGAGGCGCTGAAGGACGTTCATAGGCGAGGAGAGAAAATGATGTACACCATTGTACTCCCCGCTTTCTCCATCGTCAATGTGCAAATAAAAAACACTCTGCCAGTTTGACAGAGTGTTTTTGCCTTTTATAATCAAATCAGAACCGAAACCCGCGGTGCATTTTCATCATGCCACGCATGCCGTTTTTGCTGCCGGCATTCTCGAGCCGCTTCTCGACGACTGTGAGCCGTTTGTCGGCCTGGGCCTGCGTGATGATACCCTTGTCAACAAGCGTTTGGAGTTCGGTCTTCATCCTGGTAAGGTGCGCGTCTTTCATGCGCTTTTCCAAATCTGCCTGACTAATCCCCTTTTCTTCGGCCAGTTCGCCGAGTGACTTCCCTTCAGCCCAGGCGTTTTTTACTTCGTCAACACTGAGGCCAAGTATTTCCGCCTGATGCCGGAACATCGTCTGCTGCTCGGTCGCGATCTCATCAGCCGAGAATGTCCGGAAACCCCCAAAAAACCCATGCGCCGACGCCGCATTCATGCCAAGCAGGCTCACCCCCAGAACCGGCAACGTCGCATAAGCTGCAAGTTGCTTATATTTCATACCAAATACATGTTAGATGAATACTGAACGCGTGTGCGTTCTTTCCCCGGGTTCTGCTTATTACTACACCGCGCTTCGGAGATTTATTTCATCCGCATGTGCTGGCCGATTTTTCGGACACCAAAAGCCTGAATCACACCATTCGCTCGCTCGCCAAACACTACCACCATATCGCCGGGATAAAATACTGCGCCGGTGGGAAGCCGCGTGGTTGATGTGATCGTGACCATAATGACTTCACTCCGACGATTTTGCATGGCAAATCCCCGATCTTGAATCGCCGTGACCTCGCCCGGGTGGACATTCCGAAGCCGCGGGTCTCGGTAGTGATGGTACATGGGTCCGGCAAGCGGGAGATCGCGCCGCTCAGCCAACCGCACCATACGATGATGGAGCGGTGTCGCCGCTACCACAAAACCGCCTGATGCCACGAGCACCATAATGCCGATCGCGGAATACAGGAGCGGCCGCCGATAGGCAAACGCGTAGCGTCGCACCATGATCTCGAGTAAGAGGATAAAAAAGAGGATGAAAATAATGAGTACCCAGGGGAGCGACAGCAAAAACACCCACCAGCCGAACCGCCCGAAGGCTGGCACAAAAAGCACGCCTGATTCACGCAGGGCGAAGAGAATGAAACTCGTGAGATATAAAAGCGTCAAAAACACTAGGACCGCTCCGACCGCCGAGAGGCCAGCCCTCAGGATAAAGTGCCACCTTGGTCGCATGCAGACGCGGCCGCTCTCGATGGATTTTTGTATATCACGGTAGATTGAATTGTGGTCATTACTTGGTTGCATAAGAAGGATCGCTGTTTTGAACAATTTTTTTAAGAATCGCTTTCCCGCGCGCGAGGCGCACCCCAACAGTCGAACGCGGGATCTCGAGGATGTCTGCAATCGCCTGATAATCCATGCCCTCAATATAATATAGGATAAGCGGCTCGCGATATTTGGCATCGAGTTGCTTGAGGCCGGTCTCCAATAACTCCCGCATGTCTCTTTTTTCGAGATCGGCATCGGCGGTTTCTTTGGCCGCGAGATGCGGGAAAAAAGTATCGAGATCAAAAAAAGAAATCTTCTCGCGTTTTTTCTTTTTCAAAGCATTTACAAATTCGTTGTGCGCGATGCGGTAGATCCACGGCGAAAACCGCCGCGACGGCTCAAAACTCCGAATATTTACATAGGCTTTGAGAAACACCTCCTGCACCAGATCCTCGACATCACTCGCGTCAAAAAGAAACTTCCTGGCATACCGGAGCAATTTTGCTTCATAGCGGGCGACCAGGGGGCCAAACGATTCGCTGTCGCCTGCCTGGACCTGCCGGGCGATTTCTTCGTCGGTTTTCGAGGATTCTGGCATAGCTACCTTTTTTATATTACACCAGAATGCGCGGAAATATTACAGCGTGGGTTCAAACCTCGAAAAAGAGTAACGGAAAACATCGCTTAATCAAGCGATGTTTTTATCGAGGCTGGTTGGTGTGTGAGGTTAGGATTGAAGCGTTGCCAAGCAGCACATGCAAAATTCCATTTTCCCTCCTAATGTTATCGAACGCACAGTAGAAAAGATTATTCCTTCCCCAAAAATGATGGCCACCCACGCCAATCTGTATAACGTTGACCTGGGTCTGACGGCCAACCCTTATGATTTTTATACTCCTTCATATAATGATTTTTCCCTTTAATACCTGCCTGTCTAACTTCTTTTTGGAGGTCAGTAAAGGCAAGTTTTTCTCTGTCAAAAAACTTGCCCCAACCCGGCCATTCGTCTATGAATACGTTACGCGGGTTAAAGGGCCAGTGCGGAAAATCTTTATTTCTTTTCTCTTGGTACTCTCCATGACTTTGAACATTTGCAGCCCGCACCTCGCTTTGAAGCCGAGCAAATGTTAATTCTGTTCCCAATAAATCGCGCCAGCCCACCCATTCATTTTTATAATATTTTTCTGGATATGAAGGCCACCCTTTGTGTTTTTTTCTCTCCGCATGGTACTGATCATAAGTTTTCACTCCAACTTTCCGAACTCCCCGCTTCAAATCTGTCAATGATAGAAAATCTATTTTTTCCTTATCAAGAAATTCATGCCAGCCACTCCATTCCTTATAAACAATATGGGGTTCAGACGGCCACCCTTTATGCAGTTTATACTTAGACTTATAATCTGCGCTGCTTGCGATATTTTCTGCAATTACTTCCTGTTTTAATTTTTCAAACGGGATAAATTTTTCTAATTCCAAAAATTTTGTCCACCCTGGCCATTGTTCACCGAAATGAATAATAAGGTTTGATGGCCACCCTTTGTGTTTTTTACGTTCTTGAACATACTCTTGCCATTGTGTAATACCGGCTTCCGTCACCTCCTTCCTTAACTGATCTAAAGACAATAGATAACTCTGTTTTTTCGATTCAACATTTGAGAGAGACACAATCCTCATTATTTCTTCAGCATCAACAATTACCTCTAACCCTTCGATATCAATCAAAAGTGGACTCGGTCTGCCCCCTCTTCCGCCGGGGCTTGTTTTTTTTCTGCGTAAAAATTGTGCTCCATCAGCCACATCCGCAAACAACACCGGCATATTTTTTTCTAGTCCGCGATCAATAAAATCAACAACTGTGGCATGCTTTTCTTCATTATCTTCATCTAAGCGCAATACACGGCCACCACGCTGCTCGGCAATGACACGTGATCGCGTTGGACGCAAATTAAGACAGACACTGGCACGTGGTTCATCAAACCCAGCAATCAGAATATCAGCATTACATAGCACCTTTATTTCGCCATTCTTAAATTTCTCCTTTATTTTTTTCTGTTCTTTTTCCGGGGTACCCCCACTGATCACTGCCGCTGGCACCCCTTCAGCGTTAAATAGTCCTGCAACCTTTTCAGCGTGTTTAATACCAACGCAATAGGCAATCGCCAGTTGACCATCAAATGCTTGCCTATACAAATCAACTGCCGCCTGGTTACGACTTTGTATGTTCACCGCTTTTCCTAAATCTGTTTCATCATACTCTCCGGAACTTGTTATTTTTACCTTTGAAAGGTCTGTGTCCGTTCTCGCCACAATCGAAGAAAAAGAGGATAAAAGCCCCTCATCTTCGACGGCCTCGCGGATGGTCATGCTATGGATCTCGGTCTCAAGGAGACTACTCACTTTCTTTTTTTCCGAATATTGAGGTGTAGCGGTAAATCCAAGTTTGACAGCATGAGTGAACTGTTTAACAGCGTTTGCACGATTCTTACTCAAGCTCACATGGGCTTCATCCAAGATAAGGCAATCATAATCCTCGGGCTTCAGAGTTCCACTAGTGAGTTGATAAACAAAAGATTGATAAGTGATAATAGTAACTTGTCTACCATACTGTTTGGCCCTAGCATAGACCTTACCCGCTTCCAAATCAGGAGCAAATTGCTCAATTTTCTCTTCCGTTTGTCCAATAAGAAGTCTTGTGGGCACTACAATGAGAGTCCGAAGATCCATCGCTTCAACCAGTTCAGTAAATAGAACCGTTTTGCCGACCCCAGTTGGGAGTTTTACATATCCTTCACTCCCTCCATGCTCCAAAAATTCCCGGATATCCTCAAATACAGTAAATTGTCGGCCACGTAGGGTTGCTTCGCCATTCCCTTCTATGTGATCGGTGATATATGTATCCAGCGAGTTAAGAGCCTGGAGCCATTTTCTCATTTCATTTACCTCCTCTTCTGGCAGCATTTCTTCCTCCGAACCATCGCCCCCCCCCCTCACGAAATTTCTGCAGCTCCTTCACCAAACGCAAATACATCTCGTAGCGATACGGCCAGGTGTTCTTCAGTTCCCCTTGAGACATTTTCAAAATATCCTTTTCTTTTTTGGATGGAGGGATAAACGAAGCCTTATTTTCTGGTTCTGGACTTACACGATCATCTACAACGCGAAATTGTTCGCGGAGTTCTTTGACGGTTTTTGGGTGATACCCTCCAAATTCAGGACTTCCCATACTCCATAGTAAAATACAAAATATGCTCATATTCTACGTCATTTCTAAGACTCCTGTCTAATTCTTAGAATTTGCGGTTCAAACCCGGAGAACTGGTATCAAAAACACCGCTCTGTTAAGCGGCGTTTTACCAAGAGCCGTTGACCAGAATTGAACTGGTGACCCCGTCCTTACCATGGACGTGCTCTACCAACTGAGCTACAACGGCATTGCTAAGTTTTCAATAAACCCAATCCCGTACTTACCATGGCCCGCAGTGGCGGGCTACCACCTGAGCTCGAGCGGCGTAGAATAGTGCGAAAAGTATACAATATAACACTCCAGACCGTCAAGATTCTATGGCTACAAAAAGGCAGAAAAACAAAG
>CAYHTX010000007.1:0-16097 GCA_964359615.1 uncultured Gammaproteobacteria bacterium
CGATGGGTGCCTACGCCATCGTCATGGCGATCCGGGTCGTGGTCCTCTGGATCCTCATCATTCTTTCGCCAATTGCGTTCATCTTGCAAACTCTGCCTGGCCCGGCGAAAAATTACGCGCAAGAGTACTGGCAGGAATTTACGAAATATATTCTCGTCGCTCCGGTTCTGTCCTTTTTCCTCTGGCTCACCTTCGCTTCCCTCGGAGCAGGGGACATCAATGTGCATGTCGGCATTCCGCCCGGGTATGGGCAGCTCGACGCAGCTCAGGCTCTCGAACTCCAGGGGCCGCCGAAGACGTCGATTACGGAGATCAGCACTTGGGAAAATCAGTCGGCCTTTATCATCGCGATCGCGTTTCTCATGGTCGGCCTCGAGCGGGTCGGCAAGCTCGGCGTGGTCGGCGGGAGCATGGTTTCGGGCGCGCTCGACTTCGGCAAGAAATCGCTCCAGATCGCGAGCGGCTTTGCCCTCGCCCGCTGGGCCGGTGGCACGGCGAAAGACGCGGTCGTGAAGGGCGCCAAAGGCGCGGCCTATCATGCGCCCATCATCGGCGGCGAAAAATGGGAACGTCTCGGGAAGAAACTGGGCCATAAGACGCGCGAAATATACTATGATTCGGCCCTCAAGGGCGGCGTCCTCGGCAATACACTTGGTTATTTTGCGCGCAAAAATATCCAGGGAGAAAAGGAAGTCAAGAAACGAGGCGAGATCGCTGATGCGAAAAAAGAACAGGCCGAAAAGCTGTCGTCAGCCACCGGCTTTATTGGTAGCCGCGATCGTAAGCTGAGCGACGTCGCGCGGGTCGAAAAAGGCAGACTCGAAGCCCTTGATGAGCGCTCCCAAGCGAAGACCAAAGCCATGTCCGGTAAGGCGAAGGTGGAGGCGATGGAAGGCCAGCGTATGTACGGCGGCAAGCCGAAGGAAGAGAAGACCCTTGCCGAGCAGATCGAAGAGTACAAAGTGAAAGGCGAGACAGCGCATGAAAAAGAAGAAGGTCTGTTCAAAAAGAAGCGGCTTGAGCTCGTGCTGAAAGCGGAAGATGCGGAGAAGCGCGGCGAGCTTCATCCCGAAGACCCGATCAGTCAGCTCATCCACGCCGAAGAAGAGAAACATTGGAGTGAAACAGAACTGACCGGACGATTTGATCGTCTCAAAGAAGCTGCCAATCAGCGCATGGTTGATGACGAAAAGAAAAAAATGGAAGAGTTCGTCGAGGGCGAGTCCAAAGCGAAACGCGGCATTGAGTCTGTGCTGAAAACCGACGACGCGATCGCCCAGACCGAAAAGTCTATCAAGGATAGCGAGGCGCGCTATCGCAAAGTGGAGGCCGACGGGATCCCGCTTGACGATAATCAGCTCGCTGCGGATTATCAGGAGGCGCTCGATAAGCAGACAGCGGCCGTCACAGCGCGAGAAGGCGAAGAAACGAATATTACCAATTATACTGAGGAGCTTGAAAAAGCTGCCACCGAGGAGACGAAGAAATTGTTTGAAAAAAAACTGGAAGAGTCGAAGAAAAAATTAAAAGAATTGACCGACCAGGAGACTCAGGCAGAGTGGGCGGTGAACCGAACCGCGAACGCGCTCCAGGAGGCCGGTTACGATGATCTGGCGGCTATTCCGGCGGCCGGGGATGCCACGGGACGGGAAGAAGCTCTCCGACGGCAGACAGGCGGAGTGCTCACGAACATCGAGAAGCGCCGGAAGAAAAAAGAAGAGGTACTCGAAAGACTGAAGGCGCAGCGCGAGGCGACCGCGCAGTCGGTGGTCCAGACCATGCAGGTTCGCGGCGTGACCAATATTCAGAATTTCAGTCAGATTCAGGCGCTTCAGCAGTATCAAAAGTCCGCGGCCACGCTCACCGCCAGAGAGCAGGATCTGGCGAAAAAACGAGCCGAACTCAAGCGGTACGAGGATTCAAAATCAGATGCAGAGAAGGAAACGGATGCCTATAAACAAAAACACCAATCAATGTCCGGTGAAATCAAGGAGATCGAGGGTGAGATCGGCGCGAGTGACAGTGAGGGTCTGCGCTATGCGAAACAGAAAGCGATCGCGAAGGCCGTCTATGCGCTCGGGTCACCAAAAATCCGCACGGCGGCCCATCTCGACGATCAGATAAAGCTGGTTCTCACGGTGCGCGAATATGCCCCCAGTACGCCGGTCTTTAAGGCGCTCTCGGCTCAGGTCGAAAGCGAGTTCCAAAAAGATACGCTCACCCGCGCCACGAACTCGCTCAAGTCCGCGGTCGAAACCCAGCAGGTCTGGCAGCGCCGCGGCGGCATTGACACGCCGAGTTCGGCCATGGCTGAGTATCTCGAGAAGATGAAGAAAAATCTGAAAGATCTCGAATACCACCAGACGGTTTCGGCAGCCTCGAGCAACGCCAAAAAACTGCTTGAGAAGCGCAAACGCGATCCGAAGTCCGTGACGATCGATGACATCATGATGACGATGTCAGTCATGGACCATGCCATGGATGGCTCATGGATTGACGACATCCTTCAGGCGATCTGGGACGATGAAGCGGCCGGGGGACTCCGGGATCAGATCGCGAAACCGCTCGGCTGGACCGATTCAGCCGCCACTTTCGAGAAGGTCGGGCAGGTCCAGCGCCTCATGGCGTCCGGATGGAACGTGGACCTCGAAAAAAACCAAACCAAGGTCAATGCCGCCCTTAAAAAAGCGGCTGACGAGAAGCGCGATACGCTCAAAGAGTACGAACAGATCGCCGCTGAAGCGCTCGGGAAAGAATGGGAGAATCACCGGAAAACCATGCGCCAATATGCCGACAACTTCCAGATCCTCGGCAACTATAAAGACCGCGCCCTCGCTAACGCGCACCTCGAGAACGGCGGGCACACCCAGTACATCGAGAGCCTCGGGATGTACGCCGGCGTCTCCGATACCATGGCCCATGACATCGTCTACGCCGACTACCGTAAGACGGACAAGAGCAAGCGGAGCAATGTCCATGTGCATACCGTCGGCGATTACGTGAACAAATTCGGTCTGCTCATGAACATCCGCGCCGACGATTACGCCGACGCGCACGGAAAAAACACCCAGGCGCGCGACATGCGCGACATGAAAGCCCGGAATTATAAGAACTACAATGGCTACAACGCGGGCGAAAAAATCGTCACGGAAAATGATTTCCACAACTTTGGCGGCAAGAATCTCGAGGACGCCATCCTGGAGCAAATGGGCCATAATCTTAAAGCGCTTGAAAAAGATGAGCGCCAGCGGCTCGAGATCTTAAAAAGCAGTGCCTACAAGCAGGCGCGGAAACGCCAGGTTCTCTTTAAGATGCTCATGCCCCAGCTTCAGGGCGGCACCACCAATTTCATCCTGACCACGGCGTCGAACAACGCCACGCTCCTCAATGACATTGATTACGCGCAGCGGGAGGGCAAGATCAATCTGCGGGTTAAGGACATCGGACTCGAAGGAGAGGAGGAGAAGTTTGAACGCGTTTCAGACCTCATCGAGTACATCAATGGCGAGATGCAGGAGTATGTGCGCGATGATCTCATGGAAGCGCAGAAGAAGGCGGTAATGCAGAAATATGAACTGACGAGCGAGAAGCAGTTGACGGATAAAATGAAGGATGAAATAAAAAAGTTGCAGACGGAAAATGTCACTCTCGGAAAAATCAATGAAGCGGTCAAGAAGAATCGGATCAGCGACTTTGTCCCGGCGCAAGGGCAAAAAGAGGCAGATAGGGAGAAGGAGGCGAAGGATAGGGCCGCGGCCGCATAGCCGCAATGTAGTGAGTAATAGTGAGTATTTGATATGCAAAACGTTTTTCACACCATCAAAGCGGCAGTCCTGGCAGGCGGCCTCTCCGATGCAGAGGGGACGGCGCTCAGGCGTTTTGCGCTGTCGCTCCCGATGGGGGAGTTGAACAAACTGTGGTATGTGATCGAGCGTGGGGATAATGATCTCATTACGATCTTTATGGACGAACACCCGATGTGGCGAGCGTCGGCTTTTAGCGACGATGAGATCCAGGGCGGACTGCCGCTCGATACGATGTCGCCGGAGAAACTGTATCGGCTCGCGCATACGATCTATGCGATAGAGGACGGCACCGAGCAGACCAAAGCCATGCATCTCCGGCATCTTTATGCAGACGCGACGTCCGGCATGCTTCAGTTCAAACGCGGCACGCCGGAGGAGGCAGAACTTCTCGAGCGGGCATACACGCTGGCCACGTGGACCTATATCCATCTCGCGCCGAACGCGGTCGAGGATTATCTCTGGGGGAACTATTATCTCGTCAAGGGTCTGCGCATCGGACTCGATCTCCGCGCCGTGATCACCGGGTATCTTAATCGTTTTTTCCGCCACAAGCGCGTGCGGAGAGACGTGATCGCGGAAATTGTCGGCTGTCTAGAAAAAAATCCGACGACGCTCCCGGCCGAAGGGGCGAAGACGACGCTGAGCATCGGCGAGTGGCTCAGGCTCGCGCGGAAAGAATTGCCGCTCCAGGCCACACTGAATGATATTGACGCCTGGCTCGGCAAACATGAAGCGGCGAGCGGTCTCAGCGACACGGACCGGACCATCCTTCGCGAACTTGTGCGGGTGTATGTGGAGCTTCAGAGCGGCGCCTGGGACAAGCATCCGGAAGTGGAGGACGATTTTCCCGAAAAATTGTTTGCATGGTTATCTCGGAAACCAGCGTCCGGCACCGCCATTAGCGAACTCAAAGGCGAGTTCGATGTCTGGTACCAGGGCGAGAAGTCCGGCCTCAAAGCCAAGCAGAAAATCGCGCTCGCACTCATGGACCGCATCCAGATCGCAGACCATCTCGATTCTTTGACAGTCGTCAATGATTGGATTTCCGAGCGCGACGCCGGCAGCGCCGATGCCGATCTCTTTTACTTTAATGAAGCATCCGACAAATTTGAGTGGAATGAAGACGTCTTTAACCGCGATCCGCGGAGCTACGAAACGCCCCCGCCGCCAGCGGCCCCAGCCGCAGCTCCCGCAACGCGTGAACGCATCTAATATGGTGACACCTCCAGCACAAAAAGGCATTCTTGTCCGCAAAGCTGACGGCAGCTTCGCGCGCCTGCCGGCCGACGCGGTCGCACATCGAACAAAGCCGTCAATGCCGAACCCAACGCCGCCTCAGCTGGAGCGACTGAAAAGCGACGGCAGTCCTCGACCAGTTGCTCCTCGGGAGACAGGAGCAGAAGAATTTCAGAAACCACCAGCGAATGTAGCTCCCCAAAAACCAATCATAAAAAAACCAGTGCCTGCGCCGCCCCCAAAACCCTGGGACGACGACGATCACCGGTCGCTCCTCGACCCGCAGTTTCACGCGATGCCGCCCGCAGCCGCGCCTCGCGCCTCGCGCGCTCTCGCGACCACGGCCCCGGTCAAAGCGATTTTTACCGACATGGCCCGGGCTGAGGAACATAAGAAAAATAGAGGGAGTGTGAAACCGGAGTATCCATGGGATGAGGGGTCGCGGCGGCCCGGAGCGGCAAGGCCTGTCATCCATGACGCCCTGCCGCCGCCCGCGAAGCGGACGAGCATGGGGCCGGTGGATGAACTCCGCGCCATGACGCTCATGGATTTTCGCCGTCTCGCCGAGCGCACGCCCGACGCGGCCCAAAAGCTCCGACAAAAATTTACCGTCCTTCAGGATGAGTCATTTCTCCTCTTCCTCGACGCGCGCCGCGCCTGGCACGAAAGCCCGCTCTTTCGCTCGTATGCGGGCAAGGTCAGGACTGCGCTCAAGGAGCGGAAAACCATTCCGACAGTGCTCGCCGGGGATGGCCGTGATGACACGCTCACCGAAGAAGAATTTTTTGCTCTCCTTGCGCTCGAGCGCGAACTTTCATAACGTATGCAGCAATTCGTAGTGCCCCAATTTATTGACGTCGAGGATAAGATTTTCGGGCCGATCACCACCCGCCAGTTTCTCATTCTCCTCGTCGGCGCGCTCGTGGTCTTTCTCGGATACCGCTTCGGCGATTTTGGCCTCTTCGTTTTTCTCCTCGCCTTCATCGGCGGCCTGTCTCTCATGTTTGCTTTTGTAAAAGTCAATGGCCAGACATTCCATTACTTTCTCCTCAATATCATTCAAACATTTAAGAAACCCGGCCTGCGCATCTGGCGCAAGGAGTACACGACGGGAGAGCTAAACGATTTCCGGAAAGGCGGCGGCGCGCCGCCCCGCGAACCGCCGGCCCCGAAAAAAACCGTCCGCTCGAGTCGCATCCGGGATCTCGCCCTCATTGTGAACACCGGCGGATATTACCACGGCGAAGAGTGATCCTATGGCTCAAAAATCCAAAAAGAAACCGGGCGGGAAAAAACCCGCCACCCAGCGGCAGATCCCGATCGCCGAGATTAAAGACGGCGTTGTCATCCTGCGCGATGGCACACTGCGTTCTGTCCTCCTCGTCTCGAGCATTAATTTTTCCCTCAAGTCCGAGGATGAACAGAATGCCATCATCGCGGCCTACGTCGGATTTTTGAATTCGATTGATTTTCCGCTCCAGATCGTGATCCAGTCGCGCCAGCTCCAGATCCAGCCCTACCTCGATGAGCTCATCCGCCTCGAGCGCGAGCAGAAAAATGAGCTCCTGCAGATCCAGATCGCCGACTACCGTTCGTTTATTGAGGAACTGGTGGAGATCGGCCAGATCATGACGAAACGTTTCTACGTGGTCGTGCCGTATGATCCATTGTCGAATAAAAAGAAAAATTTTTTTACGCGCCTCAAAGAGGTCATGAAGCCGGCGGTCACTGTCCGGCTGAAGGAGGAGCGGTTTCGCGACCGGAAAGAGGAGCTCGATCTCCGGGTCCGCCATGTGAGCAGCGGACTCGAGAGCATGGGACTGTCAGTGGCGCCGCTCGATACCCAGGCGCTTATCGAACTTTACTACACGACTTACAATCCGGATATTGCGTTCCACGAACAGCTCCAGAAGATCGAGGATCTGCAGGTCGAGACGTAACCCCGCCCTATGCCATTTACCCCGGGAAAAAAACAAGACAGAAGCGAGCGGAGACGCCTGTTTCATAAGACTGAGGAGAAAAAGGCCGCCGTAGAGGACGAACTCATTAGCCTCGAAGAAGAGCGTACCTACCGTGAAGGGACGGTCGCGATTCGCGATCTCATCGCGCCGTCAGCTTTCAAAGTGGAGTCGAGTTTTGTCGAGCTTGGCGGCGTGTACGTCCGCACGATTTTCGTGATTACGTATCCGCGCTACATCTCGATCGGCTGGAGCGCGCCCATGCTGAATCTGAATGTCACGATGGATATCTCCATGTTTTTTTATCCGATCAATTCGGCCATCATTTTAAAACAGCTGAAAAAGAAAGTCGGCGCGCTCGAAGCGCAGATCAGCGCCGATGCCGAGAAAGGCGCGCCGCGCGACCCGATCCGGGAGACGGCGCTCCGGGACATCGAACAGCTTCGCGATGAACTCACGCAAGGCACTGAGCATTTTTTTCAGTTCGCGTTTTACGTGACCATTTACGCCAAGAACAAAGACGAGCTAGCGAAAATCACGGAAGACATTGATAATATGTTCGGCTCGAAGCTGATTTATACTAAAAACGTGCTTTTCCAGGCGGAACAGGGCTTCACCTCGAGCCTGCCGCTCGGCATTGATGAGCTTAATGTGGCGTTTAACATGAACTCGAGTCCGATCGCGTCGTCATTTCCCTTTACGTCGTCTGAACTTTCGAGCGACAACGGCATCCTCTACGGGATCAATCGCCACAACAACAGCCTCATTCTCTTTGACCGTTTTTCGCTCCAGAACGCCAACATGGTCGTGTTCGCGACCTCGGGCGCGGGCAAGTCGTACGCAGTCAAGCTCGAGGTGCTTCGGAGCCTCATGATGGGCACGGAAATCATCATCATTGATCCGGAGATGGAGTACCTTCACCTCGCCGAAGCAGTCGGCGGGACGTATATTAATATCTCGCTCGCGTCAGAGAGTAAAGTCAACCCGTTCGATCTGCCGCGGCCGGTCGGCCAGCAGGTGTCAACCGAGGACATCATCCGCGGTGCGGTCATTACGCTGAAAGGTCTCCTCAAGATCATGTTCGCGAGCTTGACCCCGCAGGAAGATTCCATTCTCGACCGGGCGCTCCTCGAAACATTCGCCAAAAAAGATATTACGCCATCGTCAGACCTCGCGACGGTCGAGCCGCCGATCATGCAGGACCTCCTCGACGTCCTCGAGGGCATGCAGGGCGCCGAGACGCTGGTTCTGAAGCTCCGGAAATACACCGAAGGGACGTTCGCCGGCCTTTTCAATTCGCCGACGAATGTCAATATGAATAATCAACTCGTCGTCTTTAGCGTGCGTGATCTCGAAGATGAGCTCCGCCCCATGGCCATCTACACGCTCGTCAACTACATTTGGAACATCGTCCGGAGCTAACGCAAAAAAAGGCTTCTCATCATCGATGAGGCGTGGTGGCTCATGATCCACGAAGACAGCGCCAAGTTTATCTACGCGCTCGTGAAGCGCTGCCGGAAATATTACCTCGGCGTCACGACCATCACGCAGGACGTGAATGATTTTTTGCGCAGCCAATACGGCCAGGCGATCGTGACGAACTCCGCTCTCCAGCTACTCCTCCGGCAATCGCCTGCCTCGGCCGACTTCGTGCAGAAGACGTTCCTTCTTACCGAAGGCGAAAAGTACCTCCTGCTCGAGAGCGGGGTCGGGGAGGGGATCTTCTTTGCCGGCCTCAAGCACGCGGCGATCAAAGTCGTCGCCTCTTACACCGAAGATCAGCTCATCACCTCAGACCCGAAGCAGCTCATGGAAATCGAAAAAGCGAAAAAAGAGTATGAAGAACAAATGCTGAAGGGGAGAGGCGGAAGCGAGGAGCCGGCGCCATAATATTTTTCATCCATGGTATGAATGAATCACATGATTTTCGGAAAAAATTTTTTATCGTCGGCGGTATCGTCGCGGGACTGCTCATCGCCTGCCTCCTCTTGTATTTGTTTTTCTTGCGGGAAAAGCCGGCGCTCCCCGCCGGAGTTCCGGCGGCTGTGACGACGACAGCGGAGAGAGGGCGCCCGCCTTTGTCTGTCCCGCCCCGGCCGGATACGGAAACCACGCGACGGACGCCGGCGCCGCAAACGCCGGAGGATGTGTATCTCCGGCAGCTCGCGCGGCTCTTTGTCGAGCGCGCAGAGAGTTATTCGAACCAAAATAGCAACACCCACCTGGCTGACGTAGCGACGCTCGCGACGCCGCGCATGTTTCAGTATCTCGCGAGTCAGGCGCCGGTCGCGAGTGAGCGATACGCGAGCCAGACGACGGTCGTCGTCACGACTGAGCTCACGGGCAGAACCGCGGGGCGAGCGACCGTCGCGGTCGGCGCCCAGCAGGTCGAGCGCGGCGACGGCCCTGAAACGGTGGCGTACAAAACCGGACGGGTGGAACTCGTCGAAACCGATGGCACATGGCAGGTGGATGGACTGTTTTGGGAATGAGGTATGAAAAGGTTCGCATCCCTGTGGCGGCATCTCACTGATGCCGTGTTTCCGGAGTATTGTCTCGGCTGCCGGGCCGAAGGCAGGAGTATCTGCAGGTCATGTCTCGGAACGATTTTCTATCCGGGTATTGAGGAATGTCCGCGGTGTCATGCCGCATCGGCGTCCGGCGCGCCGTGCGGATCGTGCCGGCGGCAGACGCCGCTCTCTGGTGTCATCGCCATGCTACGGTATACCGAAGCTTCACTCGCTGGGCGCTTGATTCATGCTTTTAAATACGATGGTGTAGAGACGGTAGGTATGGTCTTCGCCGGAGCGATCGAGACCTATGCCAGGGAGCATCCAGCGTTTTTTCACGGCATCACGCGCATCATGCCAGTGCCGCTCCACCCTAGGCGTTATGCCGAACGCGGCTTCAACCAAGCCGGCATATTCGCTCAGGCGCTCGGCATAGGATCAGCGAAACGGGTTGATGAGATTAGCCTTCGGCGTACACGCCAGACACTCCGCCAGGTTCGTCTCACGAAACCGGAGCGGGAGCAGAACGTGCGGGGTGCATTTGCATGCTCCTCGCCCGATCGGCTGAGCGGCGAACGCGTCTGTCTCGTGGATGACGTGTTTACGACCGGGAGTACGATGGAAGAATGCGCCCGAGTGCTCCTCCAGGCCGGTGCCGGGGAGGTGAGAGGCTTCGCGCTCGCGCGCGGACGATGACGATCTTGTATTGACGCTAGAGAAATCGCATGGTACGATACGAGACCTATGTCTTAAAAAATGGAGAGTTGGCTGAGCGGTCGATAGCAGCAGTTTACTAAACTGCAGTCTCCGCAAGGGGACCGGGGGTTCGAATCCCTCACTCTCCGCAAAATCCAAATCCATGGAGAGGTGGCTGAGTGGTTTAAGGCGATGGTCTTGAAAACCATTGTCCATGAAAGTGGACCGTGAGTTCGAATCTCACCCTCTCCGCTATGTGCGGCAAACGAGGCAACAGAAGTATCCGGTGGGTCTCGTTTGGCCCATGGTTCTGCGAAATTTGGCACGTCAATCGTGACGAAGAGTGGTTCTGAAACCGGGTTCTTGAGCCCTGGCAATTTTTGGCCGAATGACCGAGCCAGGAGAACGCCGAAGCCGCTTTTTGCCGTCAGTTGAGCCACGTTCTGTCCGGCCACCACGAGTTCTGAAAACACCAGGCTCGCCACCTCGTGCCGTTCGCGAGCCTCGCCTGCGCTGTAGGTGGTGGAGAGAAGGCACATTGTGAAAGAAATTTTGAGACTTATTAACGAGTAAATAGAAAATAAGCCTATGCGAGGCTTATTTTCATGCTTGTCCTAATTACTCGATGGTTTGGGGTGTGATTTTATACGTGTAAATATAGCACGTGTTATCATCTCCACCACCGGGACCGCCTTTTACGCCCTTTCCTAAAAAATATTTTTCGATGGTTCGGACAATATCTGTGCGCAATGCCTGTGTCCAGTAGACATGAGGAATAGCTTCGTTTATTCCGTGCCCATTCGTAAGACGGTCCACAGGATCAGCGGCGATACCAACATAAAATTCATGGTAGTATTGTCCATGCTGTCCCATGAATTTTTCAAATTCTGCGATGATTGTTTCCATAGTTTGTATATCCGGGTTAATAGTTTTCTATTTCGACCTTTTGGCCATAGTCTGCACCCACGACAAGACTTTGAAGAGATTGATTATGCAGAAGTGGACAATAGATTTGTATATCCTAGCAAATACCGGATTTTCTGTCAACAGCTTGACAGGTTTTATTGCTTCATTTATACTATCCTTAGGTATTCTATACTCTTATGAGCAACAAAAAGACCATGGTACAACATATTATCACTCTGCGTAAGAAACACTCTTTGAGCCAGCAGGAAGTAGCTGACATGTTGGGCGTATCACGCGCGACATATTCTGATATAGAGCGAGCAAACAGAGAGGTCTCGGCGATAGAATTGAAAAAACTTGCTGAGCTGTTTGAAGTATCCATGGAAAATTTGCTTGAGCCAGAATGGATAAGTACTGGTTTGCAATCCGTTCCAACCGATGAAGTAATATTTGACTCAAGAAAATTAAAAAATATTTTGCTGTACATTTTAGAAACATGCGGTGGTAGACCAAATCTTGGCGAAACCGTTCTCTATAAGCTTTTATACTTTATTGATTTTGACATGTTCGACAAATATGGATCGTCTGTGACAGGGTTAAGTTACGTCAATCAACAATACGGCCCAGTTCCTTTGCAGCAACAGTACAATGCTGTTATTGAGGCGATGATAGACCAGGGTTACTTAAAGATATTTACGCAGGAATATTTTGGGAAAAAACAGAAGCGATATGTAGCGCTCACAAATCATGAGATGGGTGTATTGAATGAACGGGAAAAATCCATGGTTGATGAAGTCTTGGCAAAACTAGCACATATGAGCGCGACGGATATAAAAAATTATGTCCATCTTGATATTCCCTGGAGGGAGACAAAAGAAAAAGATATCATTCCGTATCACTTGGTCTTTGAGCGTCAAATTCCATTTTCTCAACGGGATCGATCACGGGATATGCAAGTTGCAAATGTAATAGATGTAGAAAAAGAACTCGGCCCTTCACCGCAGGAAGAACAAGATTATTATTCAAATCTTTGATTGACTGATATGGTATGAAGCATGGTGAGATATGGTTAGTAAGCTTTGATCCCTCACAAGGGCACGAGTACAGAAAATATCGTCCGGCGCTTGTGATTCAATCAAATAGTACCTTGTCAAAAACAAGTTTGGTAACGATTATTCCATTGACGAGTAACATGGAAAGACGCATGCCACATGATGTTGTGGATGAGAAGTCAATCAGGAATAGATTATTTATGGCTTCTGTGGCAAAAGTCAGTTGTATTTCTTCGTTCGATCGGAGCCGATTCAATAAAAAAATTGGCGATATTGAACAAGAAATTTTGGATGAAATAAAAAAGTACGTGAGAGTACATTTTGAGATATAATATTCTAGATTCGTGCCAAGAGTGAAAATATGCCAGATACTTGCCTCGTCTGCGATAGGATTTCAGGAGTTATAAACAACGAAAATCCTTACTTCGTTGCTGAACTAGAAACAGGGTACGTTGTCAGAGCGAAGTGGCAGAATCAGTATATCAAGTATTCAAACAAAAAAAATTAAACTACGAATGCTTGGGGAATCTTGATCGACACTTGCATTGACATATTTTTTCACGCTATGACTGGGATCCGACGCCAAAAGCTACGGTTTGGAATATTGATAAATCTATTAGGAATTCTGAAGAAGCTGGACCATCTCCCGAAGAATTGGTAGAGCTAAAGAGGCGACTTTTGGGTTCGTATACGTCTCCGCGATTGCAATTTCATCTTTCTCTAGCCGCCGCATTGTGGTATAATTGGCATATTCTTCTCGAACGCACCTAGACGCGACATCCATGCGCAATTTTTGGCTCAGGGTTTTGTCAGGCATGTCCTTCATGATCAGAGAAGCGAAAGAACGGCTTCTCCTTTTTGGTGTATTTGAGAGTATCATTGCTCTTATCTACATCTTCATTCTCGAACTGTTTCTCGGCCTCTGGTCCGTTCCGCTCTACCTCACCGATGATTATTCCAAAAATCCGGCCATCTTCAACCAGGCCGGATTTTCCTATTCGTCATATCGTGTCCGAAAACGCATCGCGCTTTCGACAATCGGGTCGCTCCTCGTCATTTTCCTTATCTATCTCGCGATCTCGTTCTACGGCGTGTTTCTCCTCAGCCGTCAGGGGCAGGCATCTATCACCGACGGGACGATTGACTCGACCAGCCGGTATGCCTGGAGCGAGAATGTCGGGTGGATTGATTTCGGAACCAGCCAGGGCGATGTCCACGTGACTGATTCGGCGCTCACGGGATATGCCTGGGGCGAAAATATCGGGTGGATTTCGCTCAATTGTTCGAATACCGCATCCTGTGCAACTGTTAATTACGCGGTCGCGAATACAAACGCCGGCGTTCTCTCCGGGTATGCCTGGAGCGAAAATGTTGGCTGGATACATTTCGCGCCGTCTGGCGGCGGCGTCACCATTGATTCGTCAGGAAATTTTTCCGGCTATGCCTGGGGCGAAAACATCGGGTGGATGTCGTTTAACTGCGCGGACGCGAGTTCTTGCGGCACGGTGAGTTACAAGGTGGCGTCGGATTGGCGCCCGGCGAGCGCCCGGCCAAGCGCGGCGACGCCGAGCGCGCCGTCGATTCCGCCCAGCGCGCTGCGCGCGCCGACGCCGCCATCGCGAGTGCCGACTGACGCGTCGTCGGCCGAGACGCCTCTCGAACAGCCGGTCTCTGAAACAGAGCCGGCCACGGAGCAGGGGTTCCGCGTTCTCATCAATAACGGCGTGCCCGAAACTGACAACGCGGCTGTAACCCTCAGTCTGGTTGGCGGGCCGGATACCGCTTTCATGGCGATATCGAATGAGAGTGATTTCGAAGGGGCGAGCCAGGAGCCGTACGCCACGCAGAAATTATGGACCCTCCTCGAGGGTGAAGGCGAGAGGACAGTGTATGCCAAATTTTTTACTGAATTTGGGTATGCGTCACCGGTGGTTTCAGATGCCATAATGCTTCAGACTGGGGCGACTCCGGATCCGTCCGGTCGAGGCGAGGGATCGGCTACTGGTGCGACTCCCTCCCGCGAACTGCTTACCCCGCCGACAGAACGCTTTTCAGAAAATCTCCATCTCGGATCAGTTGGCCCGGAGGTCCGGGCGCTCCAGGTATTTCTTAATGTGAATGGCTTTTCAGTTGCCGAGCGAGGCTCCGGATCGCGAAGTCAGGAAACGACCTATTTTGGCCGGCTGACCGCGTCTGCGCTCGCTCGCTTTCAAAAGGTCTACGGCATCGGCGAGTCGGGTTTCGGTCTCGAAACTCGCGCGTTTCTGGGCGCGTTCATGCCTGCCGTGACTCCGGCGCTTCCGGCTCCGCTCGCGCCGACGGTCTTTCTGCGGACGCTCGAGCTCGGCATGACCGGTGACGATGTCCGCGCACTGCAGGAACGGTTGAATGCGCTCGGTTTTCGTGTCGCCGAGAGGGGTCCTGGTTCACCTGGGCAAGAGTCGCGGTATTTTGACCGCCGGACTGAAGGCGCACTCCGTGCCTTTCAAGCGGCGCGAGGACTCCCTCAGACCGGCGTACTTGACGAGGCCACTCGCGCGGCGCTCAATATGGTATACTAGGGACGCCTATGAAAGAGCCACGTGAATTTTTTTCCATCACCTTTCCATCGTCTCCGAAGGGAGGGGTTTTTGAAGCTACGCCGTCTTCCGCGGCTCGGCGCGATGAATGGAGCGACCAGCCTGCCGGACAGCTGGCCGTGGACGTCTTTGAAACCGACCGCGACGTGATCGTCGTATCCACGATGGCGAGTACGGTCACAGAGGACATCGCCGTCTTTATCCACAATGAAGTGCTCACGATTCGGGGGCGCCGCCTGCCGCCGAATGCTACCCGCGGCGCGAAGCCCATCCACACCGAGTGTTTTTGGGGCGCGTTTTCTCGAACGATTGTTCTGCCGGTCGCGGTTGACGCCGATCGCGCGCGGGCTACGCTCGCGAGCGGGACGCTCACGATCCGCGTGCCAAAACGTGAAATGGATCGCGGCGTTCCGATTGTGGTGGTTGAAGAATGAGTATGTCGGCCGTTATCCTTCGTCGCATCTTTCTCGGAGTCGGCTGGCTCGTCCTTCTCCTTCTCCTTCTCGTTTCCGGAGGCGCTCTTGTTGCCTACACGAAGTCGTACCAGGATCGCGTCTTGCCCGGCGTCCACCTCGGGGAGATCCCGGTCGGCGGACTCGATGCCGAGACGCTGAAGCTTCTCATTCACAGTCGCGATGAGGAGCTCGTCGGCGAGGGGATTCACGTTCGCCTTTCCGGTGACCGTCCCGGCAGCGCGTTTACGGTCTATCCCGTTATAGTAACAGAGAACAATACTATTGAATTCCTGCACATTGATGCGGAGCGAGAAGCGGCGGCGCTGGTTGCGTACGGGAAATCCGGGGGCCGGTACGAACGAGCGAAAACGCTCATGATGAGTCGCCTCACACAGCCGCGACGCGAACTTGCCACTGTCACCGTTGATCGCGCGCGTTTTCAGGAGGCGCTCATCGCGGAAGTGAAAGGGTATGAGGTCGCTCCGCGGTCAGCCGCGCTCCGCGTCCTTTCGGTCGAGCCATGGCGCTATGAGATCATGAGTTCGTCGCCGGGCATCGTGTTCGGGTATGATGAACTCATGGATGAGGCTCGGATCGCCTGGTCGCGGCTAGAAGTTCCTAAGCTCGTGCTCGAAGAACAATCAGCTCCGCCCGAGATCGATGAGGCAGAAGTGGCGGCTGTTATTCCGGAGGTTGAAGAGATCCTCGCGGCCGGGCCGATTCGTCTCGTGTACACTGATCCATATACCGGACTGTCCATGGAGTGGCCGATTCGAGAGGCGACGATCGCCAGCTGGATCGAAATTCAGCCCGGTGACGGCGAGCCGATGATCGGGCTTCGTGACGAAGACGTGGCTGAATTTTTGACGCGCGCGGTGGCGCCGGTCGTAAACGTGGAG
>CAYHTX010000008.1:0-15882 GCA_964359615.1 uncultured Gammaproteobacteria bacterium
GAAATGTCGTGGAGGGTGGTCTAGTCCGCGTAACCCCCTCCTAGCCTCCCCCAATGATGGGGAGGAACCGTGATGACTGCCGGGTGCTTGTATGAGCGCTCATCGCCTTGCACGCCGACAGACTGTACCGGCAATTTGAACAGCGTGTAGCCGTTCCAAACCTCTTTTTGCGGTGTAGTGGCGTTTCCCTCCGAACAGAGACAGCGGATGGCAAGTCCCGGGCCTGGGAAAGGCTGGCGATTCACGAGATTCTCGGGTAATCCCAACTTCCGGCCGATGTCGCGCACCTCGTCTTTATACAATTCTTTTATCGGTTCGATGATGAGTCCCTTCGCGATCAGGTCATGAATGCGATCAACACGGTTGTGGTGAGTCTTGATGCGGTCGGCGTTTTTCGTGCCGCCGGATTCGATCGTATCCGGATAAATCGTGCCCTGGCCAAGGAGCCAGTCCGCTTCGTTGAAATTAAGTTCCTTCATGATCCGTTCGGTGATGTCGAGAAACAGATTGCCGATTATTTTTCTTTTTTGTTCTGGCTCAGTGACGCCTTCGAGCGCTTTCAAGTATTCGGTTTCGGCGTGATACACATGAAGCTCATCAAGACCGATCGTTTTGAGCGCTTCGACAACTTCTTTTGATTCATCCTGGCGCATTAAACCATGATCAATGTGGAAGCCATACACACGGTCTTTCCCGAGCGTCTTTTCAAGAAGAGCAAAACAGACGGTCGAATCCACGCCGCCGCTCACGAGGAGAAAAACATTTTTTTCACCGGCCTGTTTTTTTATACCTTCCTGAATTTGCGCGAACATATCATCTGTCGTCCAGTTTTTTTCCGCGTGACAAATGTCAAAAAGAAAATTTTTGAGCATGACCTTCCCCTGTCTCGAGTGATATACTTCGGGATGAAATTGAAAGCCGTACCATTTTTTTTCATCATTCGCCATGGCGGTGATGGAATTGTTGCCAGTTGCGCCGATCTGGGTGAATCCTGGCGGAAGTTTTTCTACATGATCGCCGTGGCTCATCCAGATGGTGGTTTCGGGCGCTACATCGCTGAATATCGGAGACGCACTGATCAATCCCTCTCCTGGTAGGGGAGGGAATAGGGTGGGGTTATCGTCAGCCATCGTTTGACCCCACCCTAACCCTCCCCTCTGAGGGGAGGGAAGCGTATGCAGCGTCGCCAAGCCATACTCTCGCGCCTGGCCGCCCTCGACACTGCCCCCGAAGTGTTTGGCCATGAGCTGGTGGCCGTAACAGAGTCCGAGGACAGGGACGCCGAGATCAAAGAGGGTCGGGTCATAGGCGAGCGCGTCGCTCCCGAGCACGCTTTTCGGCCCGCCTGAAAGGATGATCCCGATCGCATGTTTCAAGTTTTTTGCGTCAATATCGTTCGGGTAAATATGCGACACGACGCCCAGTTCACGGACGCGGCGGGCGATGAGGTGAGTATACTGTGACCCGAAGTCGAGAATCGCAATTTCCTGTCTCGCATTCATATTGCGTTTTTTCTAAAAAGTGGCTATACTATAGCTAATATATTCTTCCCTGACAAGCGTTATGTTCAAACCGTTTGAGGAAACATTTACCTTCGATGACGTACTTCTCGTGCCGCAGAAATCCGATATCCTGCCGCGCGATGCCGAGCTCCATACGCAACTCACCCATGACATCCGTTTGAACGTGCCGTTTTTAAGCTCGCCCATGGATACGGTGACTGAGCACGCGATGGCGACTGCGCTCGCGCTCGCCGGTGGTATGGGAGTGATTCATAAAAATTTGACGATTCAGAAACAAGCGGAAGAAGTCCGGATGGTGAAAAGATTTGAAAACGGTTTCATCGAAAATCCGGTCTCGATCGGTCCGGAAGAGCCGATCTCGCGTGTCATCCATATCCGGAAGACGCTCGGCTACAAAAAAGTCCCGGTCGTGAATAAAGAAGGAGTCCTGGTTGGCCTCATCACTGATGTGGATTATTTTCCGGCCGATGACAAAGACATGCTGGTCAAATTCCGTATGCAGCCGATTTCAGAGATGGCGGTCGCGAAAAAGGGAATTACGCTTTCGGAGGCCAATAAAATGATTCGGGAACATCGGCTGAAGACCCTCTGCGTCGTTGATCGCGACGGGAAACTCGTGAGCATTGTGACGCACCGCGACATTGAAAAAAATGAAGAATTTCCGAATGCGTGTAAAGATGGCGATAAGCAACTTCGGGTTGGTGCGGCGGTAGGTGTCGGGAGTGCGAGCCTCGAGCGGGCCGAGGCGCTCGTCGCGGCCGGAGTGGATGTGATCGTGGTTGATACAGCTCACGGCCATTCCGAAGGGGTGATTGATATGGTAAGGGCACTGAAGAAAAAATGGAAGGATCAGCCGGTGATCGCGGGAAACATTGCTACCGGTGACGCGGCGAAAGAACTCATCGCGGCTGGAGTTGATGCCGTTAAAGTCGGCATTGGGCCAGGGAGTATTTGTACGACACGGATTATCGCGGGTGTTGGCGTGCCGCAGCTTTCGGCCATCGCGAATGTGGTCGCCGGGGTGAAAAGCGCGAAACGAAAAGTGCCGGTGATTGCCGACGGCGGAATCACCTCGTCAGGCGATGCAGTGAAAGCGCTGGCAGCCGGAGCCTCGACTGTTATGATGGGGAATATGTTTTCCGGAACCGATGAGACTCCGGGTCGAGTGGAATTTATCGGCGGCCGGATGTTCAAGGTTTATCGCGGCATGGGAAGTTTAGAAGCCATGGAAGCCGGCGGGAAAGAGCGCTACGGCCAGGCCGAGATTAACGAAAAGAAAAAATTGGTCCCAGAAGGGGTGAGCGGCCGAGTGGCCTATAAAGGAGCCGTTTCACATATTCTGTATCAACTCTCGGGCGGTCTCCGGAGCGGGATGGGCTACTGCGGCGCCAAAACTATCAGTGAACTTCACAAAAAAGCGCGCTTTGTCCGCATCACGAACGCGGGGCTAAAAGAAAGCCATCCGCATGATCTGGGAGAGATTGACCAGGCGCCGAATTACGAGGCGCGGTAATTTTTATCTATGCCAGAACAGCCTCCAGGGTATGATGAATCTCGAGAGTCGGAGAGAGTTGAATTTCCAGAGGAAGTAGAAGCTATCGTGACAATGATAAAAGAGCGCCTGGATGAGGATGGCGAGCGATTGGAGGGCTATCTTCGCCTTCCGCCGTCAAAAGAAGTTACGTTAGATCCTCTGAAGTATTCAATTTTTTTAAAACTTGTCGCCCATTATGAAATGGAGGAACTACCGGCGCCGATGGATGAGGACGATGAAAGTGGTGAAGAGGATTTTGGTGAAGAGGTATATGAATCTATCCTGGATTGTCAGAGGGCACTGAAGAGAGCCCAAGACCAAGCGGATACGCTGCCAGAATTATTTCAGATCGCAAAAGCGCTTATCCTGGTGTATGAGCGCTTTGGGGATCATGTCACCGATTTTGACCTTCAGGAAAGCCTTCAAGTAAGTATCTATCGTAGCCTCGCGGAGGTGTTTCCTGACAATGATCCAGTTATCCTGAAGGTGCGCGAGCATGTTGACGGGGAAACTGCTCGATTGATCGATACCTCTATTAAGATGAGTCAGGCCATACAAAGACAAAAAAGACTGAAGAAGGATGGGTTATTGCCACCGCTTGGCCGTGATAGAAAAAAGCCCTTACCCTCAATTGGCAGTAACGCTCTCTATGTGGCAGTCGAGGATTATGTCGGTCGCAATGAGATTCCATTCGCAGACCTGATGACGGAACTCCTTAGGGGTTTTCCGGCGCGGGAGCAATCAGCGAGTGCTCAGAAGTAAAAGGTCAGGGAGCTCGCTTTCGAAGCTGCATATGCGCCTCTTGGAGCCTCCCCATGAGAGCGCTTTCTTCGACGAGGTTGTGGTAGCGGTTGCTGATCACAAATGTGCCGTCAATCATGAGGTCGCGCACGGTGCGCGCGCCGTGGGTGATCATGTTGCTGACGAGGGTGAGGGGATTGTCTTCATCGTAGGGGGTGAGGCCGCGATCTTTTAATTTCCAGAAGACTAGATTGGCTCGGCAACCGGGGAGGACGCGGCCGAGATCTGGTCGGCCAAGCAGATCTGCGCCCTGGGCGGTCGCCATGAGAAGTAGTTCTTCATAGGATAGGACATGGGAGGATTGGTGCAGAGTTTTCGCGGTCAAAGCTTCGGTGAGGAGATCAAGCCGGTTTTTACTGACGACGCTGTCGGTCCCGAGACCGATAAGATGATGCGCGTCGAGGTCGCGGAATAATTTGTAATTAAAAATACCGGAGCGGTGGAGAAGATTTGAAGTGGGCAGATGGACAACTTTGGCGCCGGTCTCTTTGATGAGCGCAATTTCTTCGGGAGTTAAATGCACGTTATGACTCATGATGGTCTGCGGCCCGAGGAGTTCGTATTTCTGCAGGACTTCGATCGGCCTCAGGCCATAGACCTCGACACATTGTTCGACGGTCCGTTTCGTCTCTGCGACGTGGAGGGTCAAATACGTTTTGTATTTCTTGAGGAGCTTCGCAATTTTTTTGAGCACATCCGGCGATGCTTTCCAGACATAATGAAGGGCAATGCCAGGCGTCGTGAAAGTGTCAGTGCGTTTGAGATAGGACTCGACAAACGCCGGGGTATTTTTCGGATGCGAGTTGCTGGCGGCTGAGACGCAGTTAATGACGTGCTGATTGCACTCTTTCGCCGCCCGTTCGATGGGGTCAAAGACGCCGTAGTGACTGAGCGTCGTCGTGATACCGGATTTCTGCTCCTCCGTAAAATCCCCGAGCGCGCCGAGGTAATAGTCTTCGTCCGTCATCCTGCCTTCGATCGCAGCCATGCCCCGAAGCGCGTCGCCCAGGTCTGACTCGGCGAGCGTGAGCGTCGAGCGGAGGAGGTACATCGGCGGATGGGCATGGAGATTGATGAGCCCTGGCGTCACTACCACCCCGCCCTTTTGCTCGGCATCGAAGATGAGGTCAAGCGAGTCGAGGTCGACTTCATCACGGAGCGCTTCTTTCGGAAAACGCTTGGTGATAACGCCGTTTTCGATGAGTAAACTTTGGTGCGGGACGGCGTTTACTGTGTTCTTTTCGTCGGCGCTAATCACAAAACGAATCCCATGAATGAGGATCCGCTCGGGCTTTTTATTCTGCTTGAGCAGATTGTAGCGTTTGGAGAGATGGAAGTACTTCATAAACTTCATGTAGCATGCATCATATATCATGTATCAAACATATTTTTATCGTGGGCATGAGTTACCAAGGTAGTACATGCTATATGCTACATGATACATGACTTATCAATGTTTAAAACATCTTACTCCGGTAAACACCATCGCAATGCCGTGCTCGTTGCAAGCCCGAATCACTTCTTCATCTTTGACCGAGCCGCCGGGCTGGATGACCGCCGTGATTCCTGTCCCAGTCCCGCCTTGGGCGGGATCTTGCCTGCGGGCGGCGACAATTTTATCAATACTGTCGCGAAAAGGGAAGAAGGCGTCTGAGGCGAGGATGGAGCCGTGGATGCGATCGCCGGCTTTTTTGATGGCGATATCAACGGCGTCCACGCGCGAAACCTGTCCGACGCCGACTCCGACGGTCGTATTGTCTTTCGCGAGGAGAATGGCATTTGACTTCATACTTTTCAAAACCTTCCAGGCAAAGAGCATCGTACCCATATCTGGTTCACTTGGTGTTTTTTCAGTCACCACCCTTAGATCATCGCGCGCGATTGTTTTTACATCTTTGTCCTGCACCAGGAGTCCGCCGTCAACAAACCGATATTCTTTTTTTGGAAGCGGGGGAGCAAGCGCGCCGACTTCGAGAACACGCAGGTTTTTCTTCTGGGCGAGAATAGTGAGCGCTTCGGGCGCAAAATCCGGCGCAATCACGATTTCGGCAAAGACTTTGGCGATTTCCTCAGCAATCTCTTTCGTGCAGGTGCGATTTAGAGAAATAATGCCGCCAAAAGCAGATAACGGATCTGCATTGTAGGCGCGCTTGAAGACTTCGGTAATGTCATCGCCAACTGCGACACCGCACGGATTAGCGTGTTTGACGACCACACAGGCGGGTTCTGAAAATTCTCGGGTGAGGGCGAGCGCGCCGTCCGCGTCATTGATGTTGTTATATGAGAGTTGCTTGCCTTGGTGGATTTTCGCATTCAAAATATTATGCTCAGTGTTGTTTGGTTCTTTGTACACGCAGGCTGCCTGGTGCGGGTTTTCGCCGTAGCGGAGGTCGGAGAATTTGTTGTAGGTGAGGTTGAGGATGGGAGGGAATGTGGTAGTGCGTGGTTCCCTAACCCCTCCCTGACCCTCCCCTACTTGGGGAGGGATTGATTGTTGCTTCTGATTAGTAAAGTACTGATGGATAATCGCATCATACTCGGCAGTATGGCTAAAGGCCTTGATGGCGAGGCGTTTGCGCGTTTCATACGAAATGCCGCCGGTTTTCAGTTCGTCTAAAAGTGGCGCATAGTCCTCGGGGTCTACCGCAACCGTCACCCACCCGACATTTTTTGCGGCACTCCGAATCATGGTGGGACCGCCGATGTCGATATTTTCGATAGCTGTTTCTTCAGTGACATTGGATTTTTGAATAGTTGCAGAAAATGGGTAGAGATTGCAGACGACCAGATCAATCCACTGAATGTTATTTTTTTCCGCAGTCACGGCATGAGTATCGCGGAGTCCTAGAATGCCGGCATGAATGAGCGGGTGGAGCGTCTTCACGCGACCGTCCATCATCTCAGGAAAGCCGGTAAATTCAGATACATCCTTGACTGGAATTCCAGCGTCGCGGAGTACTTTGGCCGTGCCGCCGGTCGAAAGGATTTCCATGTCAACACTCGCGAGCGCTTTCGCTAATTCGATGATTCCGGTTTTGTCGGACACGGAGATGAGTGCCCGTTTAACATTCGTTTGTCCATGATGCATAAGAAATATTAAGTTTCCGTGTATTTTACGAGTACTACCCCCATCGATGGATGGATAATCTCGAGGAGATCACCGACGAAAACTGCCACGACCACGTTCGTCTCGCATCTCGAAGTCGTGGTCATAATGCGCGTTCAAAAATCATACTCCAATCAATCGGATCGTCATCTTCTTTCGCTCCGTGATTCTTGAGGTCAACGCCAATCCAGCGCTCGTAAAGCAAAAGGCGTATTTCCGCAATACTGGTCAACGGGACTTCAGCGTGTTCAACCTTCTTTTCTTTCGTTTTTTTTGTGATTTCAAGATCCTGCTCGAGATGAAAACAGGCTTCGCGCTCGTGAAGTGTCAGCATCTCGTTCACGACAAAGCCGCTATGCATCTTCGTGATGAGGCCCTGCGGATTATCCACCGCGACATAACACTTAACTCTCGTGCATTCGTATCGCCGAGCAATGGCGAGACGATGTTCAGTGATAGTTCTCGAAAGCGCCTGGCCTCGCCTGCCTCGAGCAGTCACATCGTCTTCTAGGATCGCCCAGCCGTCAGGGAGGATAGTCAGCGCACCGGTCGCGGCAATTGCTCCATTTCCCTCTGTGATCGTGTAGTAATGCTGAGCCAGCGCTTTCCCCTGCAGTACCAGTTCCTGCGCGCTCCGCGCGCGTTCCGACGGGTATGTTTTTGCGTCATCCGGGGGACGACCGCCTAGATGTCGCTTGAGCGTCTGCAGGGCAGTGAAAAAATTTACGAGTTCTTCTTCGGATTTACATTCGGTAACGGTTGGCTTCGGTTCAAACTCACGCGGGCGTTCAGCGGTCATAGGTTTTTTGAAATGACTGAATGGCTTCTATGAACGCCTCGCCCTCGAGTGTTTGCACTTTGGCTTTGAGTGTCTCTACCGTGTCCTCTGGATCCACTGAACATTTCTTTTGGACAATAATGGGCCCAGTGTCAGCTCCTTCATCAACATAGTGAATCGTGCAGCCGGTTTCCGTAACGCCGGCGTCGAGGACAGCCTGGTGGACATTCATATCCATCCCGCCGGCGAAGGCAGGAAGGAGCGACGGGTGGACGTTCATGACATGGCTCCGCCACCGAGCGACAAAGCCAGGAGAGAGGAAGCGCATATAGCCAATGAGAAGGACGAGGTCAATTTTTTTTTCGTCTAGAGTTTTCATGACTGCTTCATCAAAGGCCTCGCGTGTTTTTCCGGCGGGATCAAGAAAATGCGCTTCGATGCCATGTCGGCGGGCGCGTTCGAGGATGTAGGCATCCGGCTTATTGGAAATCACAATGTCAACCGCTCCATAAAGCGTCCCATGGTGTATCGCGTCGAGAATCGCTTCCAAATCCGTGCCGCGTGTCGAGCCAAGGACGGCAATGCGTATGGGTCTAAGTGGGGGAGTCATGCGCTGGTTTACTGAAACAGATGTGACCAACTACTCTTATACCACAAGGTGAACCACGGGTTGCGTATCCGGTAGGCGTCGTTTCCGATCGGTTCAACGGTAAATGTATGAATGTTTGTTCGGTTGACCGGGCGATCAACTTTCCAGAGATCAATGCCGGTCAGTACCGCGGTCAAACTCCTCGAAATCGCCGTATGCGTCAGGATGACCACGGTTTGGTCCCCAGAATGAGTTTTAAAAATTTCTCTGAGGAATTCTTTCAGGCGTTCGCCGACCTCGCCCCACGTCTCACCGCCCGGGGGTCGGAAGATAAATTTTTTATGGGGATCAATCGTCTGGCCGTGCGTGTCATAGCCCGATTCGGGGAAGCGTTGTCCGACTTCGGCGCGGGCGAGTCCGCCGAGCGTGCCCCAGTTGCGCTGGTTGAGCCGCTGGTCGAGAATGACCGGGACGTCGCCTTTTCCTTTGATGGCCGCTTCGACCGTTTCAATGCAACGCGACAAACAGGACGTGTACACGACGTCAATTTTTTCTTTTCTAAGTTTGTGGGCGATCCGTCTGATTTGCCTGAGGCCGCACTTCGTGAACGGCGAATTATGGCCCCGGCCCTGCACGCGGCGCTCGGCATTCCAGACAGTTTCGCCATGGCGAACGACGATGAGTTTCATAGGGGATGATTTCGTAGTGTATGCATCATTTCGATCCTCTTTTTGATAAGAGGGATGGTGCCGATGTCCTCACGGTGGTAGAGCGGACCCCTGACACGCCGCATTTCCGCCTCAGCCACGGCCTCGGCCTCAGCTATGGGCGCGCCGAGGCCGACCACGGCGAGACTTCGTGATCCGGTCGTATAGAGTCCGTCTGGCCGGGCGTCAACGGCCGAATAGTAGAGAGCATCTTTCTGCGCTACCTCCGAGACGTCAATCAGTTGATTTTT
The DNA here is from genome assembly GCA_964359615.1 of uncultured Gammaproteobacteria bacterium. GTDB lineage: Bacteria > Patescibacteriota > Patescibacteriia > Magasanikbacterales > UBA922 > CAYHTX01. The sequence goes on from CAYHTX010000008.1 coordinate 9,290, forward strand.
TAGCGGATTATCCGGGTATCCCTCGGGTACAGCGTATTTACACACCGTAGACTGGCGGGAAAATTGTACCGCATCCGCGCGTAAATTTCCAGACAGGATCAGGTGGCAAATTTCGACGAAATCCGACTCGAGGATGGCGAGGACATTCATGGCCTCAGGGTCGCCAAACCGCGCGTTGTACTCGATCAGCCGGACGCCGTTCCGCGTCGCCATAAATCCGCCATAGAGGATGCCCTGGTATCCCTCACCGGTTTTGTCTTTGATGGCTTTGGCCGTGCGCTCGTTCACTTCTTTCGCTCCACGCATGTCCGCTTCGGATAAAAAAGGCAGCGAGTGATTGCTGTCCGAGTAACTCCCCATGCCGCCGGTGTTTGGTCCGGTGTCGCCGACGAAGGCGCGCTTGTGGTCCTGGACCGCCGGCATGTGCGCCAGATGCTCACCATCGCAAAAACTCATGAGCGAGAATTCCTGGCCGATCAATTTTTCTTCGATAAGAAACGTTTTGTCCTGGTTCACGAGCTCTTCACACCAGGCAAGTCCGTCGGCGATGGTCGTCAGATGGTCGCCGGAGACCTTCACGCCCTTGCCGCCCATGAGACTGTCGCATTTCACAACATAACTTCCGTCCAGTGATTCAATAAAATTTTCGACGCCGGCCAGGGAAGAAAAATATCGGTATTTCGGAGATGCGGGGATATCGTATTCCTCTAAAAGATCTCTGGTGAATGATTTGCTCGTTTCGAGCCTCGCCAAGGTTTTCGTCGGTCCGACGCTCGGAATACCCGCTTCACGAAGTGCGTCCACTACACCGGCCTCGAGCGGGTTTTCCGGTCCGACGAATGTCCAGGCGATCGCGCGCTCCCTGGCGAACGCGACGATCGCGGGAACGTCGGTCACCTGTCCCACAGTGTAGCCAGCGCAAAGTTCCTTTATCCCCGGGTTCAGGCACGAGCCAAAGCAAAAAAGAGCAGTCTCCTGCGTCGATCGCTTGATCGCGCGCGCGATGGCGTGCTCCCGTGCGCCTGATCCGATGAGAAGGATGTTCATAGATGGAATTTTAGCATCTGTCAGCGCTCCGCATTTTTTCAAGTTCATCCATTTTTTCTAGATCAACGTCACCAGTGACGTACCAGCCGTCAAGGCAGGGCATCGAAGGCCGATCAATATGGTGGTCGCCGCGCCGGGTGACGGCTTCGACGAGGTCGGGGATGTCCTGGTACATAAGAATGTCCGTGCCGATATATTCCTGAATTTCTTTTTCCGTTTTGTGCGCGGCGATGAGTTCAGCGCGGGTCGGGATGTCAATGCCGTAAAAATCCGGGTATTTGACTGGCGGGCAGGCGCTGACAAAATAGACCTTTTTCGCGCCCGCATCGCGAACCAGTTTGACTACCTCTCGACAGGTATTGCCCCGCACAATCGAGTCGTCGAGGAGCATGACGTTTTTGTCTTTAATTTCAGTTTCTTGCGGGGAGAGTTTTTGGCGGATGGATTTTTTGCGCACTTCCTGTCCAGGCATGATGAAGGTGCGGCCGATGAACTGATTTTTGTAGAGCCCCTCGGTGTAGCGCACGCCGAGCTCAGAAGCCATGGCAAGAGCTGCTGTATTTGACGAAAAAGGGACGGGAATGACGACATCCGGGAGAATATCCGGGTAGAGGCGCTTCCATTTATTGGCTAAGTTTTGGCCCATGCGGAGACGCGCGCGGTAGACGCTCACGTTATTCATCATGGCATCCGGTCGGGCGAGGTAGACATATTCAAAGATGCAGGGCGTAAAGAGCTCGCGCCGGATTGATCTGCGAGAGACTTCTCCCGTGGTCGAGATGAATACAGCCTCTCCCGGCTCGACATCGCCTTGCAGCGTGAACCCGAGCGGGTAATACATGGTATTCTCCGAGGAGAAAATGTGGTCAGTCGTTCTATCCTTATTTTTTCTCGTGCCATAGACGAGCGGTCGGATGCCATGCGGATCGCGGAAAGCGACCATGCCTTTGCCGGCGATGATGCCGATGACTGAATAGCCGCCTCGAGCGCGGTCGAAGACTGACGCGATAGCCGTGCACACATTCTCAAAGAAATCATTGTTCGGATCGCAATCTTCCAGCTTCGAGGCAAAAGCGCCCATGATGGTTTCGAGATCTGATTCTGAATTGCAATGGTATCGATCCTTTTCTTCCAACTCTTTTTTGAGCTCCGCGTAGTTTGTCAGATTGCCGTTGTGCACCATGGCGAAGCCGTAGGGCGAATTCATGATAAAAGGCTGGGCATTTTCGACTTTGTGGGCCGAGCCGTTGGTTGGGTAGCGCGTATGCCCGAGTCCCCAGTCGCCAAGCAGAGTATCCATGTTGCCCTGGTCGAAGATGTCGCGGACATAGCCGCTGCCTTTTTTTAGGTGGAACTGGCCATTGTAGGTCACAATGCCGGCCGCGTCCTGTCCGCGATGTTGGAGATGGATGAGGCCGTCGTAGACATCGCTGATGACTGGTTTACTCCCAAAAATTCCGATGATGCCGCACATAATACGTTATGAAACAATTTTGCTGGCCAGTCCAATATAGGTGTGTGGTTTCAGTGCCAGCAATGCTTTCTTTTCTTCGGTGGGAATTTCCAGTGCTTCAATAAATGTTTGGATCGTTTCCTTTGTCATCGCTTGGCCTCTCGTCAACTCCTTGAGCTTTTCGTATGGCGCTTCATGGCCGACTTTGCGGAGAATCGTTTGTATGGCTTCTGCTAAAACTTCCCAATGATTATCAAGTTCTGCATGGAGTGCTTCGGTATTCACCGTGAGGCGGGACAATCCAGTCAGTATATTTTTGTAGGCAATAAGCGAATAGGCGAGCGGGACGCCGAGATTGCGCAGTACCGTGCTGTCGGAGAGATCTCGCTGCATGCGGGAGATAGGCAGTTTTTCGGCAAGATGGGAAAGCACGGCATTGGCGAGTCCGAGGTTGCCTTCAGCATTTTCAAAATGAATCGGATTAATTTTATGCGGCATGGTCGAGGAGCCGATTTCACCGGCTTTTTTCTTTTGTCCAAAAATGCCGCGGTAAATGTAGAGCCACATATCCCGTGTAAAGTCGAGGAGGATCGTATTAATATGCTGGACCAGTCGGAATTGTTCGGCGAGTGAATCGTGGGGTTCAATCTGTGTGGTCACGGGATTAAACTCGAGGCCAAGAGAGGCGACAAATTTTTTGCTGAATACCGGCCAGTTGACACTCGGGTAGGAGACGACCATCGCATTATAGCCGCCGGTGGCACCATTCAGTTTTCCGAGGAGCGTGTGTTGTTTCAGGCTCTCAAGCTGACGGCGAAGTCGCGCGGCAAAGACCGCAAATTCTTTGCCGACTGTGGTCGGAGTGGCTGGCTGTCCGTGCGTGAGAGCGAGCATTGGTTCATCCTTGTACTCTCGGGCAAATGACTGGATGGACTTGAGTACGTCCGCTATGGCAGGGAGAGAAACCTCTGTCAGGCCGTCTCGCCACATGAGGCTGTAGGCCAGGTTATTGACGTCTTCTGATGTCAGGGCAAAATGGACAAATTCTTGCTGTTTCCCAAGCCCCATCTTTTGCAAGACGCTTTTCAAAAAATATTCTACGGCTTTGACATCATGGTTTGTCGTTTCTTCTGTTTTCTTAATCGCTTCTGCATCGTCAAGCGTAAAATTTTTATAGACCGATCGAAATTGTTTTTGCTCGGCGGCGGTGAGCGGCTTCAGCTCCTTAACTTTTTTTTCATTGCCGAGCGCAATAAAATATTCCACCTCCACCATGAGGCGGTAGCGGATAAGAGCCATTTCCGAGACAAACGGGGCAAGATCTTTGGTCTTGTCGCGATAGCGACCGTCAGCGGGCGAAATGGCTTCAAGGGGATGCATAGAGTTAGGCCGTAAGGTCAATCATTCTCTTGACTGCCAGGGCGACGTTCACTGGTTCTAGGACCGTCATAACCGGAACATTGCTTGGCATCTGAATGGTCGAATTCAGGTTAACCATCATGTCAGCCTTGTCGGAAAACGGGGGACAGGCAATGGTCACTTTGTCGGAGTTGCCGGCGACAAATCCGGAGAGCGCGTTCGAGCGGCCGGCGATGGTGATATAGATTACTTGCTCATTTTTATATTTGTCGAGAATCGCGAGAGCCTCGCGTGCTTGCTTATGCGCGGAGGCAACATATTGTTCATGCGCAATGCCTAGCTCATCAAGAGCATCAGTGATTTTTTTGGCGTGAGCTTCGTCTTTGGTTGAACCGAGTAGGAGAATACATTTCATAAAATTTATGTAGTTTTATCCGGTGGAAATATACTATCAAGATAAGATATAACCACGTCTGCTTCTTCTGGTTGAGCAGCTCTTTTCCATTTCCAGACAGAATCTAAAATTTCTTTGTCATCGTTAAGCAATTCGCGAGGGATCTCATCTCTGTATGCCTCAATAAATTTTTTTAATCGTGAAATATCGCCTGTCATTCGCCCATTACCCAGTTCGACTTTTATATTGTATCGTATCTCAGCCAATGATAGTGGTTTTTTTTCAAATCCACGTTCAGGCATATAATTATATTTATAAAGAAACAAGATTCTTTTCTATTCTCTTAGAAATTGGAAATTGTATATCTGGGAATTGAAATTGTTTTCCAGTAATCATTTCGTATAATTGAATATACCTTCGTGAAAGTTCGACCACGAGTTCTTCCGGCGCAGGGGGAAGTTCCTTATCGGCATAGGGGTCGCAGTGTTCTTTGAACCAGAGGCGGAGAAACTCTTTATCAATATTTTCCGGCTCTTTTCCGGCGGTCAGGCGTTCTTCGTAGCTTTGAGCGAGCCAATAGCGGCTCGAATCCGGCGTGTGCATTTCGTCAACAATCGTAATAATGCCGTCCGCATCTTTGCCAAATTCATATTTGGTGTCCACGAGAATGAGCCCGTGCCTCGCGGCCATTTCTTGCCCGAAAGCAAAAAGTTCAAGCGCCTTACCGCTCACATACTCCCAGTCAGCCTGGCTCATGAGACCTTCGTCCGTGATTTCTTTGGGAGAAATAAGACGATCGTGTTTGTCATCTTTCGTCGTCGGCGTCACGATCGGCCGATCGAATGGTTGATTTTTCCGAAGTCCTTCGGGAAGAGTGTTCCCACAATAGTCTCGGACACCTTTGGCGTAATTGACCCACGCAGAAGTATCTGTCGTACCAGTGATGTACCCGCGAACAACAAATTCAACCGGAAAAACCGCGCATTTCTTTCCGATCGTCACGTTCGGGTCTGGCACGCTTATGACATGATTCGGAACAATGTGTTTGGTTTGTTCGAACCACCAGGCGCTCGTTTGGTTCAGGACCTGGCCCTTGAAAGGAATTGACGCGAGCACTCGATCAAAAGCGCTTTGCCGGTCGGTGGTCACTAGAATCAGCTTGTCATCGAGTTCGTAGGTATCTCGAACCTTGCCAACGCGCTTTTTTCCGACTTGGAGATTGGTTTCGGTCAGACAATTTTTCAGGTTTGCTTGGATGATGTCAGTATAATTCATACGTTCGTCAGAGTTCATAGCCAATAGTTCGAAGCCAATAGACGTAAGAATTGATCATTATGAACTATTGGCTATTGGCGATGAACTTTATTTATACACAAAGCACTCTTGCGAAAACTGGTTAAACAAGATATGGGAGTCGAGAATATGGTTCTTGATGACCTCAATGTTACCACGTTCAACCGAGATGTGCCAGAGGGTGCTCCGGGTGATTTTAACGATGCCGGCGACCCCAAAACGCTTCTCTAGAGTCTCTTTTTTGCTCTGGCCGAAGACGTCGTCGCGGTAGCGGACGAGGAGAATGACGCATTGGTGAGCCGCGCATTTCGGTCGAGTGGGGCCGGCGAGTTTTTCTTTATTTGAATTAAAGAGCTCGCCTGAATTAATAATGGCGTTTCTTGTCGTCTCTGCATCAACACTAGCCTCGTATTGGATTTCCCAGTGGGTTTTGCGTTTCAAATCGGCGTGAATCCCGTAGCCCGAAAGTGTGTTTCTGACTGTACTGGCTTCGTTGTCAGTGATGATCATACTCACGATCATCTCGAGCATGTTGGTCGTCGGCGTGTAGGCTGCTGTCGTATACGACGGGGGCGTATACGTGAGTGGCGGAATGTCAGACATGCTGATGGCTTTATTTTCTGCAATATAATCACGCATGGAGGTAAAAATTTTTTGTCCGTCGGGCGAGCGCTCGGGGTGCGGCATGATGGCCATCACGTTGCCGGTCAAGTTCGTGACTGCCGCGAGGTTATCCATGGCGCCGTTGGGATTGACGGGAAAATCCGGAATGATCGCTCCTAGGGGATCGGCGTAGCGGAAGGGTGTGAGGCCGCGTTCTTTTAGTTCGTCGAGAAGCGCATTTTCCATCATGAATCGGCCTTCACCATGGGCAATAGGGACATGGAGAAGCTCATCCGGTTCGAGGTGTCGCGTAAAGGCAGAGGACTCGGGAGCGGCGGTTAATTTAATATGTGTCCAGACATTATAGTATCCTGTGCCAACCACTCGGCCGTCTTTGACGCGGCGATTGATGCCGAGCGCCATGCCGACGGCGTCATGCTGGAG